>CANKHS010000059.1 GCA_947481755.1 Actinomycetota bacterium
AGGAGCGCGAAGATGCGACGCGGAATCGCATGAGCGCCTCGCGTCGCCACCGTGACCGTGTCGCGCCCAACAAAGTACGAGGTTGTCGCCGAATCGATGCGATCTGCCAGCGCGCTGTTTCCGAGCGCCTCGGGTACGTTCGGGGATTCCGCGAAGCCGAAACTCAACAGCACGCGCCACATACCAGGCACAATCTCCTCGACCGAGGAGCGCTCGTCAGCCGTGGCATACGGCGTGTCGAGCGTCAGCACCGTCAGCAGAATCGTGGTCTCGTGCATCCGGCCAAAGTTGCGGATCGCCGAGAGCAGTGTTCGCGGAGCATGCGCGGGAGACGCCACGAGAAAGACGCCCGTACCCTCCGTGGTTTTGTACTCGCCCGCCCTGACCTTGTCGGCAAACGCATCGGCCTCAACGGCCTCACCCGACAGGGCGCGCAACATCGCCTGCCGACCAGACGACCACGACCAGAAAATCATGTACAGAACTGCGGCTACGGCCAGCGAGAACCATGCGCCGTGAGGAATCTTGGTGATGTTGGCGGAGAAAAAGGCAACATCGACAATGCCGAGAGGCAAAAAGACCGCCACGACTTTCCACAGCGGCCAGCCCCAGATTCGGTGTGCCACGATCACGGCCAACGCCGTCGTACAGCAGAGCGTGCCCGTGACCGCCAGCCCATAGGCGGCGGCAAGGTGCGCCGACGAGCCAAATCCAATCACGGTTGTGACGACGGCGATGTATAAGATCAGCGTCACTACCGGAACGAAAATTTGGCCACGCATCGTCGCTGACGTTTGCAATACGCGCATCCGTGGAAGCAAGCCCAACTGCATCGCCTGGCGAGAAACGGAGTAGGCGCCGGTGATGACAGCCTGCGACGCGATCACCGTCGCCACCGTAGCGAGAATCACGAGCGGTAACTCGAAGCCCGACGGTACGAGATGGAAGAACGGGTTGTCGACCAATTTGGGTTGCTGCAAGATCAGTGCGCCTTGACCGAGGTAGTTGAGAACGAGCGCCGGGAAGACGACGACGAGCCACGACAAGGCAATCGGACCCCGCCCAAAGTGCCCCATATCTGCGTACAGCGCCTCAGCACCCGTGATGCAGAGGGTGACGGCACTGAGCGCGACGAAGGTCATGACGGGATGGTCGATAGCGAACATCGCCGCATAGCTCGGCGAGATGGCGCGAATCACATCGGGGTTCTTGGCAATTCCAATCACACCCATCACCGCAAGCGCTCCGAACCAGAGCACCATGATTGGGCCAAACAATTTGCCGACCTTCGCTGTGCCCCAGCGCTGCATCAGGAAGAGGACGGTCAGGATCACCAAGGCGATTTCGACCGCGACCTTCTCTGTCTCAGGGAAGCGCAGACCAGCACCTTCGACCGCGGACAGCACGGAGATGCTTGGCGTCAGAATCGCATCGCTCGAAAACAGTGCGACAGCGAGAATGCCAACCAGCGTCACGAAGGTCGCGCCCCGCTTCGAGACGACGCGGAGTGCCAGCGACTGCAGGGCGAGATCGCCACCCTCCCCCTTGTTGGAGGCACGCGTGACGATTCCCACGTACTTGATCGTGACGACGATGATGAGCGCCCAGATAAACATCGAGAGGATTCCGAGAATGCTGCCCCGGTCCGTTGACAAACCAATTGTCGGTCCGAAGGCAACCTGGAGTGAATAGAGCGGGCTCGTGCCAATGTCGCCAAAAACGACTCCGAGTGCACCGAGTGCGAGCAGAGCGAACGGACCGCGCGGCGCGTGGCCTTCATGGTGTGTGTGGGGGGCATCCGACATGGCAGATCACGCCAAGAGATGGCGCTACGGAAGTGTATCTCCGTGTCGCTCAGGTCGGGTTCGGAGCGCGCGTAAGTGCGTCGCCTGCCATATTTACGGGACTAGGGAAGGACCTCACGTGTTCGTCAATCGCACTCCCCGCTTTGAACCACTTTCGGAAGACGCTCTCGACACCGTCGACCGCGGCTGGAAGCGCCTCGTCTCCGAGCTTGGCATCACGTTTATGCACGAGCCATCGCTCGAGCTCTTCAAGCGCGAGGGCCAACGTGTTGAGGGCGAAGTCGTCTTCTTCGATCCCGACTGGCTGCTGGAGCGCATCAAGACGACGCCGACCGAGTTCACCCTCCTGTCGCGCAACCCCGCGAAGAATGTCCAGTTCGGCAAAGACAACATGGTTTTCTGCACCGGCCAGTCGATGCCGTTCGTCGACGACGGTATGTCGCGACGCGACGGCACGCTCGCCGATGCCGTCAAGTTGCTGCGTGCTGCCCAGATGACACCCGAGATCGATACGCCGGGCTACCCGATCATCGAGTGCAATGACAAGCCGCTCGATTCGCGCCACCTCGACCTGCAGCTCGCCATGTACGAGAACACTGACCTTGCCGTTGGTGCCGCGCAGATCCACGTCAACGGTGTGATCGACTCGATCGCGATGGCCCAGCTCGCGCTCGGTGGCTTTGATGTACTCGAGAAGAACCCCGGCGTCTTCGGCACGATCAACGCCAACTCGCCACTCGTCTTCGACACGCGCATGCTGGAGTCGTTGTGGCTCTTGGCCGAGCGCAACCAGATCGTCAACATCACGCCGTTCATCCTGATGGGCGCGATGGGCCCGGTCTCGTTGCCGGCCGCACTCGCCCAGCAGACAGCCGAATCGTTGGCGGGCATCGCGCTCGTGCAGGCAATTCGCCCCGGCTGCCCCGCGATCATGGGCTCCTTCGTCTCGAATACGGATATGAAGTCCGGCTCGCCTGGCTTCGGTGGCCCCGAGGCCGCCTTGGGCATCCTTGCCACCGGCCAGATCGCTCGCCGCCACAATGTCCTCTGGCGTGCCGGTGGTGGCGGTCTCAACGCCAGCCCTGCCGTGGATGGCCAGTCGGCCTTCGAATCGCTCAACACCATGCTGCCGTCGTTCCTTGCGGGTGCGAACCTCCAGTTGCACTGCACGGGCTGGCTCGAAGGTGGGCTCGTGCACTCCTTCGCGAAGGTCGCCATGGATACGGAGATGCTGCGCCAGATGATCGCGCAGTTTACCCCCGTCGAATTTAGCGACGAGACGCTCGCGTTTGGCGCTCACGAAGAGGTCGGCCATGGTGGCCACTTCTTCGGTGCCGCCCATACCCTCGAGCGTTTCCGCGACTGCTTCTATCGCCCTGAGGTCTGGACAACGGACAACTACTCGTCCTGGACCAAGAAAGACCGGCCTAACGCGACCCAGCGAGCCCTCGCCAAGTGGGAGGAATTGCAGGAGTCGTGGGAGGCGCCGCCGCTCGATCCTGATCTGCACGCCGAGCTGAAGGCCTACGCAGACCGCCGTCGTATCGAACTGGGCGACTAAGGTCGTGGCATGACCGTCCTACTCGGACTGTCGGCAGCATTCTCGTGGGCGTTTGCGAGCGTCTTCGTCCAAAAGTCGTCGAGACTGGTGGATCTCCGCGTGATGCTCGTGGTCATGCTGTTGATCAGCACGTGCCTCGTCGTCCCAGCGGCACTGATCGCCGACGGGTTGCAGGGTCCGTTCAACCTTCAGGCGTTGGGTATCCCCGCCCTGGCGGGCGTCGCGGGCAACATTGGCTTCCTGCTGATGGTGAAGGCAATGAAGGTCGGCAGCATCAGTATCGTGGCGCCGATCATCGCCCTGGAGGGCGGCCTCGCTGCGGCCGTTGCTGTCGTGCTCGGCGAGCGTCCTTCGCCCGCGACGATCGCGTTACTCGCGCTGGCTGCTGCTGGTGCCGTGCTCGTCTCGATCGAACCAGGGCGACGAACGGCGAAGGGTGCCGGTTGGGCGGTGCTCGCAGCGTTCGTCTACGCCATCATGCTCGTGGCAATGGGACACACGGAACAACCGGCGATGACCTCGGCTGGGATCGCTCGAGTCGCGAGCCTCCTGACGGCAATTCCCTTGTTTTTGATGGTGAGAAAACTGCCGCCACGCCCGGCCATCAAACCACTGCTCGCCGCCGGGACACTCGACGCGATTGGCTTCGCAACCTTCGCGATCGCTGCCTCGCTTGGACCGTTGACGGTGGCCTCCGTCACGTCGGCCCAGTGGGCATCGGCTGCAGCACTGATCGGTATTTTCTTTCTCCGCGAGCGACTCTTCGCCAACCAGTACATCGGCATTGCCGTCACGATGGTCGCCGTCACAGGTCTGGGACTGCTGACGTAGCGTGACCGTCCTCTTCGGACTCGGCACGGCCTTCGCGTGGGCATTTGCAAACGTCTTCACTCAGCAGGTCACCCGTACGAAGACGAAGCCCGCGGTGATCATGTTTTGGGTTCTCACCGTCACCACAGCGGCGGTGTTACCGCTCGCGCTGATCGTCGACCACCTCGAAGGCCCCTGGACGATCGAAGGGCTCGCCTGGCCCGTGGCGGCCGGCGTGCTCGCCGATATCGGGTTTTTCCTGCTCCTGCGCGCCTTAAGCAAGGGCAGCCTGAGCGTGATCGCCCCAATCATCGCGTTGGAAGGCGGCCTCGCAACGATCTTCTCGATTGCCCTCGGCGAACGTCCCGCAGCACTTGTCTATGGACTGATCATTGTTGCGGTAATCGGGGCGGTACTTGTTGCGCTGGAGCCAGGGCGGCGCACGGCGGCCGGTGCCCCCGAGGCCATCCTGGCGGCGATCGCCTACGCCGGCGTGCTCGTCTCCCTCGGCCACTCCGAGCTGCCCGACCTGACCACGGTTGGCATTACACGCGGAGTAAGTGTGCTCGTGATTCTGCCGGCCTTCCTCCTCGTCCGTCAGCTACCGAGTCGCGTCAACATCTATCCCATCCTCTGGTGTGGATTGCTCGACGCTGTTGGCTTCGTCTGCTTCGCCTTCGCCGCCTCGATTGGCCCGCTGTCGGTCGCGTCGGTCACCGCAACCCAATGGGGTACCGCGGCCGCGCTGATTGGAATCATCGGCATGCGCGAACGACTCTTCGTCAACCAGTACATCGGCATCGCCGTGACGCTGATTGCGGTGACGGGACTCGGGCTTGCCAGCTAGGTACGGCGTTGCAACGCCGCGACCGATGCGGTCGAGAGTGGCTCGCGTGAGATACCCGTCGTGCCACCCCGCGTGGCGTAGGCCGTAATCCGACCAGAGCGTTCGCCATGGTGGGCGAGCAGTTGGTGCCGACGAATATCGTGGATCAGGAAGTCTGCCGCCGCCTCGAGGGCGTCAATCACAACGATGCTGCCAGCCTCTGCGCGCACGGCGTCGGTGTCGGCGTAGGCGCTTGGCGTCAAGAGCAGGAGCACTGCCACCTCTGGCGCATGGCCACGCAGGCGGACAAGGAGTTCGGCGACGGAATCCTCACCACGTTCGATCAGCGTGACGCTGCCTCCACCGCGCAGCGTACGAATTGTCTTGGCAAGCACCATCGGCTTGACCTCGGCCGACGAGAAGACCGCGACGACCGGACGCCCTTTGGCCTCCGCAAGTGCCGCCCGCAGGCCACACTCGAGGCCGCGCAGAGTGATGCCCTCGGTTTCGGGGCGCGCCTCGAACGAGGCAAAGCCGCTCGCGAGGAGCAATGCCTTGGCGCCCTCATCGAGCAGTCCCACTGCGAGGTCCTGCACGCGTTGCACGATCTGGTCAGGCCGCCGCTTCGCGTAGGGCGCGAAGGCCTGATCGGCGACCACCACCAGGTCCTCTTTCGGCAATTGAGCACGCAGGAGCTCTGCTCCGCGCACTCCTTCCCAGCCCTCTGCGACGACTCCGATTGGACCAGCCGGGTCGGCGCTCCAGGTCACGACCGAGGTCGCTTCTTCTCCGGGTCGTAGATCGGGAACGTGTCGGTATAGGCCGGCACAAGACGACCATCCGGCAACGCCACCTCGACGCGGTTGCCTGGCTCGGCCAAGTCGGCCTCCAGGCACGCCATGCCGATTAGACGATCAACGCTCGGCGAGCGTCCATCCGACGGCGACAGCAACTTGCCTACGCCACGACCATTGACGAATACGTCGGCGCCATAATCTGGCGCCTCGTTGCCCGCAACCACGAGGGTTGTGAGGCGATGCGTAATACCACCGGCCAACTCGTTGACGAGCGCCTGCTTGCCTTCGAAGTCGCCCGTCTCCAGATTGATCGTGCGCTCCAGATTCATGTGGAACGGCGAGGTCAGGCCGGGGAAGTAGTCGTAGCCAATGAAGATCAGGCCCGACTCGATGCGGAGCGACTCGACCGCGGCGAGGCCGTACTGGCGGATACCCAGCGAGGCGCCGTGGTCGAGCAATGCCTGCCAGAGCGCCTCGGCGGCACCCTTCGGCACGTAGATCTCGTAGCCGAGCTCGCCCGAATAGCCCGTGCGCGCGAGGTAGCACCCCTCAATGCCGGCGATCGTGATCGGCTCGGTGGTAAAGCGGAAGTACTTGAGGCTGGCGACATCGAAGTCGGTCATCGAATCGACGAGATCTCGTGCCTTCGGGCCCTGCACCTGAATGTGCGGCCACTCCTCCGTGCGATCAAGGATCTCGACATCAAAGCCCTGCTGCTTCGAGACGCGACGGAACTGATCGACATCGCTCGGCAACGCCGTAACAACGAGGATGCCCGCCTTCTCGGGATCGCCCGTATTGAAGGCGACACCGTCACCAAGCATCCGGCCGTGCTCATCCAGGAAGCACGAGTAACGCGCCTGGCCGACCTGCATCGAAGCCATGTCGTTGGCAAAGCAGTAGTCGACAGCCTTCAGTGCGTCGGGGCCGCGGAAGATCCACTTCTGCAGCGGCGACTCGTCCCAAATACCGACGGTCTCGCGGACGGCGTGGTGCTCGTTGAGTGGGTCACCGAAGTCGGAGATCCACGACCATCCCTCCCACTCCGCGAAGTTGCCGCCGTAGCGACGCAGGATGCCGTCGAACGCCGTCTTGCGAAGGCCTTCAGTCGATGGCAGCGGTGCGGGGGGCTCGACGACGGTGATGCCAGCGGCGTCAACCGGAGGTGAACCCTCCTGGTCGGCTGCGGCGATCGGACTATCGACGGGGATGATCACAATCGGTGCCTGACGCAGGTCCGGCGGCTGGTGGCCTGGCGGCAAGACCTCGGAGACACCAAGCAGCGCGCGTGCCGCGGCAGGATTCGCCAGCGTTCGGTACTCCTCGAGGCAACGCATCGGCTCTTGATCAAGGTTGCGGCGAATGCGGCGATAGCGCGCCTGCGCACCGGCGCCGATACCCGGCGTCGAGAAGATCGCCTGCTCGACGTACGACTCAATCACCTTGTTGCCCAGCAACGACACGTCGGCCTCGCGCGCCTTACCCGTCAATGGGTTGTAGAGCACGATGCACTTGACGGTGTCGAGGAACGAGTTCCACGTCGACAACACGACCGGTCCGCGCACGCGAATGCCCGTCTCGGGGATCGCCAGATGCGTAATACGACGATCGTTGATCGTGTGGATCAGCGACTCGGCTGTCGGCGACATGATGCTGACGAACTTGTGCATCGGCCAGACGTCGAGCTGGTTCCAGTCGCCGGGCTCGCAGTCGACGCCAATCATGTACGTGTCGGCATAGCGGAAGAAGTTCGACGTACCGCGCGTCTCGCGCAGGTGGTCGTAGAA
>CANKHS010000060.1 GCA_947481755.1 Actinomycetota bacterium
GGACAGGTGACGCTGCAGACCGTCACCGTCGCAGCTCCGAACAACGCCTCGGTCTGGATCATTCCGTTCTACAACGCCGTCTACGCAACGCAGGCCGAGTGCAATGCCGCCCTGCCCGCCGTCGATGCCGCCACAAAGACGCTTGCGGTACAGAACGCGTCGGAGACCTCGTGCATGGAGGTTGGCAGCGTGCCCTACACCTTCAACATCGGGCAGACCGAGCTGACGGTGGCGCAGTGGGTCACGTTCCTCAACACCGTCGACCCGCTCGGCGCCAATCGCCATCACCTTTGGGATGCCGCCGAAAGTTCGAAAGTCTGGCCGCTCTATGGATCGGTCAATCGCTCGATGAGCGCCAAGCCTGGTCAGCGCTACACCGTGGCATCGTCCGTCTGGGCTAACAAGCCGTACAACATGGCCGACTTCCTGCGCGCTGCGCGTTTTGTCAACTCCCTTCAGAACGGCAAAGTCCTCAAGCGCACAATCGCGACGACCACGACCGTTTCGGGTGCGACTCTAAAGACGACGTCGTACACCGTGCGTCTGTCGCCCAAGACGGAAACAGGTATGTACACGCTCAACAACCGTCGAGCGACGCGCAACACGACCACGGGCTTTGCGGTCACAAGCCAGAACGAGTGGATGAAGGCTGCGTACTTCGATCCAAAGGGCGGCGGCCAGCTGTCGTATTGGGATTACCCAACCGGCCCCGGTGTCTTCGTCAACTGCCCGGCTGCTCAGGTCGCTGGTGCCAATCCAGCCACTGCCTGCCCCGATAGCCCTCCGGCCAGCTCGGTGCTAGATCCCACCAACGGCAACGTCACCAACGCCGGCACCCAGCCGCTGGCAACGTTCCAGTCGGCAGCACAGGCCAGCACGACTCCCATGACCGCGCCGTACTGGTGCCCCGCTCAGTTCACACCAACGCAGTGCGCAACGTCGCCCTTCAAGAACTCGCCTGTCAACTACGTTGGCAACGTCAGCCCGGTCGGCCAGGCTCAGACGCGCTCCCCGTGGGGAACGCTCGACCAGGGTGGCAATGTTGTCGAGATCACCGACACGATCGCACCACCCCCGCCGGCCAATAAGAACAAAGTCGTCTGGCGTCGTTGGCATGGCGGCGTTGTAACCGCGACCGATTACCAGATGTGGCTGTCCGCCGTCGGCGCCACGCCGCAGACGGTTCCGGGCTACAGCATCAATCCGTGGCGCGGCCTGCGCGTCGCCGTGATCGGCAACGTCACTCCCGTCGTTCCCAGCAAGTAGCTTCGTGGTCGGAGAGGGGCGCTCGCGCTCCTCTCCGACAATCACGCGACCACCCCTCTGCGATAATCGGTAGATGCCTTCCCCCGAGATCCTCTGCCCCGAATGTTCCAGCGAACACAATTACCCGCTTGGCGATGCGACCGTCTGCTCGATGTGCGGCCACGAGTGGATTGCGGGAGCACCAGGATCCGCTGCTGACGCCGAGTCGGTGATTCGAGACTCGGCCGGCAATGTCTTGGCCGATGGCGATACCGTCACTGTCATCAAAGCCCTCAAAATCAAGGGCAGCCCCACGTCGATCAAGATCGGCACCAAGGTGCGCAACATTCGCCTCGTCAATGGCGTCGGCGACCACGACATCGACTGCAAGATCGAAGGCTTCGGCTCGATGCAGTTGAAATCGAGCGTCGTCAAGAAGGTCTGAGCCCGCCCAGCTGCGAGTTCCATCGCGAATGATCCGGTTCCGCGTTATACGTCGACGGGACGGTTCTCGGCGACCGATCG
The DNA here is from genome assembly GCA_947481755.1 of Actinomycetota bacterium. GTDB lineage: Bacteria > Actinomycetota > Thermoleophilia > Gaiellales > F1-60-MAGs149 > F1-60-MAGs149. The sequence goes on from CANKHS010000060.1 coordinate 1,771, forward strand.
TTTAATCGCGAGTTCAAAACGGATCGCAGCTAGGCCATCGTCGATTGTGACGTCCGGGCGCTTGCGATCGCGGACGCACTCGACGAAGTGACGAATCTCGCCAGCGAACCCGTGCAGGTGCCGCGGGTCGAGCGCGTCGAGCGGTAACTGATCACTGGGCTCCCAAATCTCGGGCGTCTCCACTCCGTCGATCCACGCGGTCACACGCCGCCAACCGTCAACAAAGACGACGCTGCGGTGACCCGTCAGAACCACACGCTCATTCAACCGTTCGAGACAGTTCAGCTGCAAGGTCCCGATCGCACCACTCTCAAAACCAACGAGGCAGGCCCACGCCTCCTCCTGCGGTGGTTCTCTCCCCTCAACGAGCGCCGACATGTCGCGCCAGGCAGAACCGACGACCGGAAGGTCGAGAGCGCTGGGAGTCCACTCGTGCGTGTCTCCCGGCATCTGCGAGGCTCGCGCGGCCATTACCCATTTGACATCACCGCCGAAGAATCGTGCGAGATCGAGGTGATGACAACCAAAGCCATTTAGAAAGTCGTAGACAGACCGTGGTGGGTACTCTCCGAATGTCCAGCGTCCTTCATACGCAGTCAGAGGCCCAAACTCGGGACGCTGTGCAATCGCGAGCGCCCGCCGATACGGCTCGGAAAAACGCTTCATAAAGCCGACCATGACGTTGCGACCAGCTTTCGCAGCAGCCTCTTGCAACGCGAGGCAGTCCTCGACTGTTTGTGCGGGCGGCTTTTCGACGAAGACGTCGAGCCCCGCCTCGAGGCAGTCGATCGCAACGGCGGGCTGGATCCGCGGGTGCATCGCCACGATCACTCCATCAAGGTCTTCCTGCTCAAGCATCTGTCGGTGATCCGTATAGACGCGAGGAATGCCGAAATCGCGCGCACACCGGTTCGCGCGCTCCTCATCGATGTCGCAGCACGCAACCAGGTCCCCAATCGCACCGCCCTCCGCCAAGTCGCCAATCGCAGCGCCAAGAATCTCCGGCGGGTTATGCACCGCGAGCCGGAAGCACGGGTAGAGGTTCTGCACGGCATGGCTGCCGCAACCGATGATCCCGATGCGTGTCAGGCGCGTCACATGGGTAAGCCTAGCGCCTGCCTGAACCACCTGCTGGTCAGCGTCCTGAGGCCCGATGAGCACAAACCACGCATACCGCATGTGGTACGGCTACGACCCGAGATATGGAGCGAACAGACGAAACAGGGCCGGTAGGACTTGAACCTACAACCCCTGGTTTTGGAGACCAGTGCTCTACCAATTGAGCTACGACCCTACGTGCGTACACGATACCCGAACCTGAGCAGACGACGTAGCGGGTCGGGAACCAGTCGTTGATCAGGCGTTCGGGCCGAGCAGGAGCACGCGAAGCGCAGCGATATCTGGCAGGCGCCCAGCTGGTTCGTTCGTAAAGACGGCGCGCATCCAGATGGCGTCAGCCAGCACATCCATCAGGGCCCCGAAGTTGTCTGTCTGGGGCGAGCCTTGACGTGCTGCAACGAGTACACCATTTTCGGCCTCAAACTGCGATGCACCGAGGCCACGATCGACGAAAGCAACCTGAATCACCGGCGTGAACCGTTCTCGCACAGCGATCTGATCCGCATCGTCAGAGACCAGCAGCTGGAAGGAAGAGTTGAATTCCTGGCTCTCCAGCGGGACTGGTTGCAGCGAGGTGACCATGCCCGTCAACTTCGACCAGATGCCGTCCGTCTTGCCTTTATGGATCCGCATCGACCCAATGCCTTCGAGCGTCGCGTCGATGACAGCGACCGTATAGGGATGTTGTTTCCACGACTCCGTCGTGTTGCCATTGCCGTCCGACGAAGTCTCGCGCGTCTCGAAGATGTACTCGCCAGCGCAGAAATGCACCTGCTCACCGATCGTCCCGTGGACGCCCCAGCCCGTATGGCGCCGGTCCCCTTGGCGCAACAGTGGAGTCGTCATTGGGATGGCGATCTCCTCCACCGTCTGCCAACCCCTCGAATCAGCATATCCGCCGATCACCTTTAGGCGCGAGGCGTCGCGAAGCGAGCGTAGATGCCACCAGCGGGCAACCATCCGCGCCAGGAACACCGACGCAACCACCAGAATCACGAGCCCAACGAACCCGAGGTTACCGGCAATAGCAACCAGGATCAGTCCGATCACAATTGCCAGCAAGACCAAGCCAATCAGCGTTATCCACCGCTTGCCACCCGACGGTCGTGGCTGTTCGGCGAGCATGGCATCGAACTGTGCACGACTCCCAGCCGCCATCGTGGTGTTGATAGAGAGTCGATCCTGCTCCGTGAAGAGATCATGCATGGGCTGAAGTATAGATCCGAGCGTGCCCGTGGGAAAGGTGAAATTATTCGTGCAAACGGCGCGACAACGTGAGATGATGGCGCCATGAAAACTGGATTCCTCTGGCATGAGCGTTATGCGTGGCACAACACCGGTCGCGGCGCAGGGCCGTACCATGCGGACGCGTCCGCATGGAACGAACCCGACGTACGCCACAGCGAAAACGCGGACGGCAAACGCCGCTTCCGCAACCTGCTCGACGTCACGGGCCTACTCGACCAACTGGTCGTCCTGACGCCCCGCCCTGCCACCGCCGATGAGGTGTGCCGCTTCCACACCCCTGATTACGTCGAGCGCATCGCCGCGATGTCGGCAATGCACGGCGGCGACGCCGACATGAACGTCGGCGAGGGCGTGCCCTTCGGCAAGGGCTCCTACGAGGTTGCCCTACTCGCCGCGGGCGGCACGATCACCATCTGCGACGCCATCATGGACGGCACGGTCGCCAACGGCTACGCGCTGACGCGCCCACCAGGCCACCACGCTCTGGCCGACTCTGGAATGGGCTTCTGCATCTTCGGTAACGCGGCGATCGCAGCGCACCACCTGCTGGCGGCGCGCGGGCTCAGTCGCGTCGCGATCGTCGACTGGGACGTGCACCACGGCAACGGGACGCAAGCTGCCTTTTACGACGATCCGCGCGTCCTCACGATCTCACTGCACCAGGACAACAACTTCCCGGTCGACTCGGGTCTGCTGACGGAGACCGGTACAGGCGACGGCGTCGGCACGAGCCTCAACGTACCCCTGCCACCGGGATCGGGCAACGGAGCATATGAGGACGCCTTCCGGCGCGTCGTTGTGCCAGCACTCGAGCGTTTCCAGCCCGAGTTCATCATTATCGCATCCGGCTTCGACGCCTCCGCCATGGACCCACTCGGCCGTCAGATGGTGACACCGCGGGGCTATGGCCGCCTGACGCGGCAAATGCTCGACGCAGCCGGATCAATCTGCGACGGTCGCCTCGCTCTCACCCACGAAGGCGGCTACTCCGAGGTGCTGGTGCCGTTCTGCGGCCTCGCGGTGATGGAGGAACTCAGCGGCATTGAGACGGAGGCGCGCGGATCGATGTTCTATGAGACGGGTGACCCCATGGGCTATCAAGATCTACAGCCCCATCAGGCGACTGTAATCGACGCGGCCGCTGCCTTGATCGCGGGGATCCCGACGCCGTAGTTGTTCTCTCTCGAGCTCGAGGCGTTCAGCCTCAAGCTGCCAAGCTCATCTAATCAGCCACCTAGGCACGTCTGTGTGACGACCTACCGTTCATCCAGCGTGCCGCTCGAAATGGTGGGAACAAAGGTTTTGGCGCCCTCGCGGGGTATACGATCCGAGAGCAGGATTGTTCGGCCTCACTGGGCCGTGTGTGTTACCTGTGATCGTGATCACCTGATCAGCTCTACTAGGAGGCTTCATGAAGATTTCGTTTCCCCGTCGCACCGTGGCCATCATTGCCGCAGTTGGTGCTTTCGCCGCAATTGGCGTTAGTTCGGCCTCGGCTGCCAGCACGATGCCAGCATCCAATCCCACTGACTACGGCGACCTCCACAAGACCGGGTCGCTGCAGGTCTTCAACGTCACGATCAAGGGTTCCCTGCTCGAGGGCAACGCCTTTACAAAGACCGTTACCAACGGTTTGATGGGCGGCATGGGCGCCATCGTCACCGTCAAGAAGGCGACTTCCCCTGGATTCACGGCCTACCAGACCATCACGGTCACGCCGACGAAGGTTGGACAGGTCACGTCCTCGATCGCAGCGGCGTATGCAACCCTCTCGGGGGGCAACTTCGGCTCCGGCGGCATTCAGTCGACGCAGCTCGCGACGAACGGCAAGTCCTACACCGTCAAGATGGCCTTTGACGAGCAGGCAACAAACCCAAACCTGAACCTCAAGTTCTACCTCTACCACTCGTAGCGGCCTAGAACGACGAAGGGCCCTGGTTGCCTCCCCTTGCGGAGAGGCGACCAGGGCCCTTTTGTCGTTCTCTGACTTAGACCGCGGCGTCGTACTTTGCGCCGACTGCGTCCCAGTTGATGACATTCCAGATTGCCTCGAGGTAGCCCGGGCGCTTGTTCTGGTAGTTAAGGTAGTACGCGTGCTCCCAGACGTCGATGCCGAGGATCGGCGTCTTGCCTTCGGAGATCGGCGAATCCTGGTTGGCGGTCGACATCACGGCCAGCTTGCCACCGTCGACGACGAGCCACGACCAGCCCGAACCGAAGCGCTTGATGCCGGCGTCGGTCATCGCAGCCTTGAGTGCATCGAGGCCACCACAGTCAGCATCAATCGCTGCTGCGAGGGCACCGGATGGCGCGCCACCATTAGCACCGAGGATCTCCCAGAAGAGGGTGTGGTTAGCATGGCCACCGGCGTTGTTGCGCACCGGGCCCTGCTTATCGGCGGGCAACGACGACAGCTGCGTCAGGAGCTCCTCGACAGGGGTGTTCTCCCAATCGGTGCCAGCAAGCGCTGCGTTAGCGTTATCGACGTAGGCCTTGTGATGACGATCGTGGTGGATCTCCATCGTTAGGGCGTCGATATGGGGCTCGAGTGCATCGAACGAGTAATCGAGAGCGGGAAGTTCAAAGGCCATGGGTTCTCCTCGGGAGGGATGGGCGACGTGGGTTCTGCTGACTGCAGTGTTGTCGATTTTGACGGCTCGTGCAGCCTTTCGCGCAACTACCGCGTCGGGACGAGCCGCCCATCGGATTCGCGCACGATGATTCCCGCCAATTCGAGTTGTACGATCAGCGCCGCAGCACCCGCTGGCGTCAACCCACAGCGAGCCGCCAATACATCCGCCGAGACCGGTTCTCGACGCAACGCCGCGAGCACCTTCGAAGCAGGGCCTGTGATGGGCGGGTCGTCCTGACGCGTCGCTCCAGGGTCGATCCCGAGCGCGATCAGAGCATCGGCGGTCTCCGTCAAGGCCAAGGCGCCATCCTTGAGCAACGCGTTGGTGCCGCCTGAACCATTCGTCCACGGGGCTCCTGGCACGGCCAAGACATCGCGACCGAGGTCGAGCGCCAGCCGCGCGGTGATCAAGGCCCCACTCCGCGCGGCTGCCTCGATCACGATCGTGGCATCTGCAAGTGCCGCGACGATGCGATTGCGCTCGGGAAATCGAAACGGCGCCGGCGGCGTCCCAGGCGAGTACTCGGAGAGCACGGCACCCTCCGTGGTGATCCGGCGCGCGAGCGGGATCGTGGCAGACGGATAGTCGCGATCGATGCCACAGCCCAGCACCGCCACGGTGCGTCCACCCCGCTCCAATGCTCCCTCGTGGGCACCCGCGTCGATGCCCCGCGCCAGCCCGGAGATTAC
>CANKHS010000061.1 GCA_947481755.1 Actinomycetota bacterium
GAGCAGCAACCAAGGCGAGTCCGACGAACCAGCGCCAGAAGTCGTTGGAGCCGAAGATCTTGTCGACGTAGCCGAGGAAGACAACGTTGGCGTCGCCCGAGCCAAGCTCGGCGAAGCCAGCGGTGCCAAGCACGGCCAGCAGCATCAGGGGCAGCGAGATGTAGATGAAGAGGCCGAAGAGACCCTCGGCGGTCATCGCGATCTTGGCGTCACGCGCCGGCTCGCGGCACTCGCCGATGTAGCAGGCCGCTGCCTCCATCGCCCAGACGGTCCAGACGAAGATGAAGGCCCAGCCGACGATCAATTCCCAACTGCCAGTCACGCCTTCGGGCAGGCTGCCGAGCTGGACACGACCGAAGTCGATCGTCGAGGGCTTGAAGAACGGCAGGATGATGATCAGTACCAGTGGCACGATCGAGCCGATGCCGAGGATCGTCGCGAAGGTGGCGCCGAGGCGAATGCCAAGCCAGCCGGGGATAAAGACGACCAGCAGAATCACCGCGGCCGTGATGATGACGCCGACGGACCAGGCCGAACCAAACTTGTCGGAGATCGGACCGTAGGTGTTGCCAAGCGGAATGCCAAAGAGATCGGTGATGTAGAGCGCGGCAAGGTAGGCGTTGATCGGTGCGACGGTAAACCAGCCGAGCCAGTAGGCCCACGAGCTGAGACCACCGATGTGCTCAGCGACACCATCGCCAAGCGGCTTGAACGTCTCGAACGCGTAGCTCGGGAGTCCACCTGCCCGATCGGGGAAGGCCGCCGCGAGTTCGGCGAGACAGAAGCAGAGGAACACGCCGACGAGCGTCAGCACGATAAACAGAGTGATCGCCACGCCGCCGAGGGCGAGCAGGGCGTAGCCCGCGAGGCCGATCACCAGGATCGTTCCGGCTAGGCCGATTACGAAGGCGCCCCACCAGTTGGTGCCCTTCTCGAGTTCTACGGTAAATCGCTCACCGCTTGGATGTGCCGCCATAATTCTCCCCCTCTAATGGTGTGGTTAGCAAACCACTACGGAAGCGCCGTGTCAAGGGGAAAGGTATGTCGGTGACACCAATGTGGAGAAAGGTGCCATACGGTCGATTTTGCTGACCCGAGCAGGCGTTGCTACGAGATGTGCGACGCAGACCGGCAGGAGGTTGGTAGTGTGCCGGGCGTGAAGGCTGATACGCATCCCGATTACCCCGTTGTCACGATCTCGTGTGCGTGCGGCAACTCGTTTGAGTCGCGCTCTACCAAGGGCGACTACTCCGTCGAGGTCTGCTCCGAGTGTCACCCGTTCTACACGGGTACGCAGAAGCTGATTGACGTCGGCGGCCGGGTCGAGCGCTTTAACAAGCGCCGCGCCAAGCAGGCCTCGTCCTAGTCTGGACGGACGGTAGGCGATGAGCCAAGCGGTCGGAGGACAGGCCGTTGTGGAGGGCGTGATGATGCGCACTCCGTCGGCATGGGCGGTCGCAGTGCGACGTCCCGATGGTCGCATCACCACCGTGGTTGAGGACGCGCGTTCGGTCGCGCTTCGCTATCCGATCCTCCGCTGGCCCGTGATTCGTGGAGTCGTGGCGCTCGGCGAATCGCTCGTGGTCGGAATGAAGGCTCTGTCGTTGGCAGCGCGTCTTTCGACGTCCGACCATGGCGAGGGTGACGGCGAAGGCGAGCAAGAGATTGGTCGCCGCGAGATCGTGATCGCGCTGGTCGTGGCCGTGGTCTTCAGCGTCGTCTTCTTCAAGGTTGTGCCGAGTGTGATCGCAAACTTCCTACCGATCCAGGACACGATTCTTTTTGTTCTGGCTGAGGGCGTGATTCGCGTCAGTCTCTTCATTGGCTATCTCGTCTTCCTGTCGTTGCTCCCCGACCTTCGTCGCGTCTTTCAATTTCATGCCGCCGAGCACCAGGCGATCAACGCCCTCGAGGCCGGCGAGCCGCGCACCGCTGCTGCGGCCGCGCTCTACAGTCGCATTCACCTGCGCTGTGGCACGGCATTCCTGCTCTGGGTGATGGTGATTGCAATCATCGTCTTCGCCTTCGTGGGACGGCCCGACCTGCCCTGGCTGATTGCCTCGCGCGTGCTGCTCGTGCCGGTGATCGCCGGGATCGCGTATGAGGTGATCCGCCTCGCGGGTCGCTACGGCAGCAATCCGATTGTGCACGCCATTCTCTGGCCCGGTCTGCTGTTGCAGCGGCTGACGACGCGGCCGGCTGATGCCGAGCATCTTGAGGTTGCCGTTGCTGCGCTCGATGCGGTGTTGCAGCGCGAGGAAACGAATCGTGCGGCGCGCCCCGAGGCGCCCGTCGACGTGATGGCCTGAGCCGCCCCGCGGCTCACCCACGTACCCTGCAGCTATGGAACGCCTCGTCTCTCAGATCGAACGGTCCTTTGCGGACGTCGAGCAGGAGCTCGCCGACCCAGCGGTCCTGAACGACCATCAGCGTCTGGCCGAGGTCGGCCGGACACATCGTCGTCTGCAGACTGCGCATGAGTTGGCGCGACGGTGGCGGGCTGCGAGCCAGACCGTGCAAGACGCCGAGCAGGGGTTGGAGAGCGAGTCGGATCCCGAGGTGCGCGCGTATCTGCAAGAAGAACTTGAATCCTCGAGGGCCGAGGTTCCGGCACTCGAGGAAGAGCTGCGGATCGCGATGCTCGAGCACGATCCGGCCGACGATCGCAACGTCATCATCGAATTGCGTGGCGGCACGGGTGGGGAAGAGGCAGCGCTATTTGCGGCCGATCTCTACAAGATGCTGACGGGGTACGCCGATCGGCTCGGCTTCAAGCACCAGGTGCTGACCTCGGACGCCTCCGATTCTGGCGGCCTCAAGGACATCTCGTTTGAGATCACCGGCGATGGCGCCTACTCGGCGTTTAAGTGGGAGTCGGGCGTGCACCGTGTACAACGCGTGCCGTCGACCGAAACGCAGGGACGCATCCACACCTCGACGGCGACCGTCGCCGTATTGCCAGAGGCCGAGGAGGTCGAGGTCTCGGTCGAGCAGAAGGACCTCAAGATCGACGTCTACCGCGCCACCGGGCCGGGTGGGCAGTCCGTCAATACGACCGATTCCGCCGTGCGCATTACGCACCTTCCGACCGGCGTGGTCGTGGCCTGTCAGGACGAGCGCTCGCAGCTGCAGAATCGCGAACGCGCAATGAAGATCCTGCGCGCGCGCATCTATGAGGCCGAGCGCGAGCGACTCGCCGCCGAGCAGGCCGCCACCCGCAAATCACAAATCGGCACGGGCGCGCGGTCGGAGAAAATCCGTACGTATAACTATCCGCAGAGTCGCGTCACCGACCACCGCATCAAGTTCACCTCGCACGATTTCGAGCAGATCATGATCGGCGCACTGGAGCCGTTTACCAGCGCACTGCAGGCTGATTGGAATCGTCAGCAGCTGGAGGACGCGGCGTCGAGTCACGCCGATGACTGAGGCGCTCCCTGGCGGCATGCGCACGGTCAAGGACGTGCTCGCGTTGTCGGCAGCGTTTCTGAATGCCAAGGGCATTGCGACCGCGCGTCTCGACGCGGAGCGCCTGATCGGGAGCGTGCTCGGTCTCGATCGACTCGAGCTCTATCTGCACCACGATCGCCCGGTTACGCCAGCCGAACTCGACGGCATTCGGCCACTGTTGCGTCGTCGCGCCGACCTCGAGCCGGTGGCCTACATCCTCGGCACTGTCGGGTTTCATCACGTCGTGCTCAAGTGCGATGCGCGTGCACTGATGCCTCGCTCAGAGACAGAGACGCTGGTCGAGGTCGCGCTCGCCAATTTGCCCGATCGTGGCACCTTGCTTGATGTCGGCACGGGCGCAGGTGCGATCGCTGTGGCGGTCAAGCACGACCGGCCGGACGTTCGTGTGACGGCGGTTGATCTCTCGCCCGATGCACTCGCGCTGGCGCGGGAAAACGCAGATTTTGTTGGCGTTGAGATCGCCTTCATCGCGTCGGATCTGCTCGCAGCCGTTGCGGGGCAACGCTTCCACGTGATCGCGGCCAACCTGCCCTATATCCCTGATGGTGACCCCCGTACCGAGCCAGGCGTCGTTCGACACGAGCCACACCTTGCTCTCTACGGCGGCGAAGATGGACTCGATCTTGTGCGCCGCGTTGTGGTCGATGCACCGGATTGTCTTGAAGAGGGCGGCCTACTCGTGCTTGAGGTCTCGGATCAGCAGGCCTCCGCTACGCGCGGACTGCTGGAGGCTGCTGGCTACACCGAGATCGCCTTCCACCGCGATCTTGCGGGGATCGATCGGGTCGTCGCAGCCCGCCATGTGCGGCCTGCACACACCGTCAGCTAATTGACAGGCGCTGATGGTGCTTGCCGGGAAGGTCGCCCCGCGTAGAATCCCGCTATGGCCACCAACGATATCTCCCTCGACACCCTCCGCACTGCTGGACTCGACGTAGTCGACCCCGCGATTGCCGGCCTCCTCGACCGCGAGCTGGACCGCCAGCGCGACGAGCTCGAGCTGATCGCCTCCGAGAACTTCACGTGGCCATCCGTGATGGAAGCAGTCGGCAGTGTCGCCACGAACAAGTACGCCGAGGGCTATCCGGGCAAGCGCTACTACGGTGGCTGTGGAGTCGTCGACGAGATCGAGACGCTCGCGATTGAGCGCGCTAAGAGCCTCTACGGGGCAGAACACGCCAACGTGCAGCCGCACGCCGGAGCGCAGGCCAACATGGCCGCCTACCTGGCGCTGCTGTCGCCCGGCGACACGGTGCTTGCCCTCCGACTCGACCACGGTGGCCATCTCACGCACGGCCACCCCGTCAATTCGTCAAGCAAGTACTACAACTTCGTGCACTACGGCGTCTCGCCAGAGACCGGCACGATCGACATGGAGGACGTCCGCAAGGCCGCCCATGAGCACAAGCCGAAGCTGATCGTGACGGGCGCCAGCGCCTATCCGCGGACGCTCGACTTCGCTGCCTTCCGCGAGATCGCCGACGAGGTTGGCGCCAACTTTATGGTCGACATGGCGCACATCTCCGGGCTTGTCGCCGGCGGCGTTCATCCGAGTCCGGTGCCGTATGCCGACGTCGTCACGTCGACGGTTCACAAGTCGCTGGCCGGTCCCCGCGCGGGATTCATCCTCTGCAAAGAGGAGTGGCAGAAGAAGATCGACTCCGGTCTCTTCCCGGGACTGCAGGGCGGACCGCTCTGCCATGGCGTAGCCGGCAAGGCCGTCGCCTTTGGCATCGCTGCGACGCCGGCGTTTAAGCAGTACCAGAAGCAGATCTGCCTCAACGCCCAGGCGCTCGCCGAGGGCCTACTTGGCACCGGCAACCGGCTGGTCTCGGGTGGCACCGACACGCACCTGGTGCTGCTTGATCTGCAGGAGGCGGCGTTCTCGGGCAAGGAGCTCGAGGATCGCCTGCATTCGATGAGCGTCACGGTCAACCGCAACTCGATTCCGTTCGACCCGCGTCCCGCGATGGAGACCAGCGGCGTGCGCATCGGCACCCCAGCGGCCACGATGCGCGGCCTCGACGAGGCCGACTTCGCGAACGTCGGCCGGATCATCGGTTCGGCCGTGGCCGAGGATGCGGATCTCGACGTGCTCCGCGGTGAGGTCGAGTCGATCCTGGCCCGCCACCCGCTCTACGCCGGCATGCGCGGCTTTAGCTCGATCCACGCTGGTTGATCCGCCTACTCTACGGGTGCCTCGAGTCCGTGGTTCACGACGCGCTCTGCTGAAGCGCTTTCTTGGCGCGCTCTCTTGACAAGTCGGATGGTGTTGATGTCCGTAAGGGGTCAGGCACGATCTGGACATTTGATGACGAGCTAGCTCGTCTGACAAATGTCCAGATCGTGCCTGACCCCTTACGGACATCAACACGGGACCGTTGCATAGGGGTCTGACCCCAAAGCAAAGTTGATCCGCGTACTCCACAGGTACCCTGAGTGCGTGGTACCCGACTCGCTCTCTCGACTCGTCGTCGCTCCGTCGGCGATCTATGCGCTGCTGATTGCCGCGGTGATCACGTTCGCGTTGACACCGCTGGCGATGCGCGCGGCATGGCGGCTCGGTGTTGTCGATCGACCCGGTGGGCGACGGATTCATGACCGACCAATCCCGTTGCTCGGCGGGATCGCGATCTTTCTCGGCATCCTCGTGGCCGTCCTACCGAACCTTGACGTTGATCGGCGCTACGCCAGCATCCTGATCGGCGCCGGGTTGATCTGCTTGCTCGGCGTGATCGACGATCGCTTTGGCATTCCGCCGCTGCCGAAGTTGCTGGGCCAAATCGCCTGCGCGGCGATCCCGGTCGCGACCGGAATGACGATCGACTCGATCACGGTTCCGTTCATCGAACCAAGCACCGTCTCCTTTGGCGTATTGGCCTACCCGTTGACGATGATCTTCATCGTCGCCGTTGCGAACGTGGTCAATCTCGCCGACGGCATGGATGGACTAGCAGCCGGCGTCTGTGGGATTAGCGCACTCACGTTTGCGATCCTCGCGCTCTCGCTCGGCCGCATCTCGGCGGGAGTCATGGCCGCTGCCGTGGCGGGTGCCTGTCTCGGGTTCCTCCCCTGGAACTTCAACCCCGCCAAGGTCTTCATGGGCGACTCGGGCGCGCTCGTACTCGGCTTCTTGTTGGCCTGCGTCTCGATCCAGGGGGTCATGAAAACCGCAGCAGCGCTCGCACTCGTGTTCCCACTCGTGGTGCTGCTCGTGCCGATTCTCGACACCTCATTCGTGATCCTCAAGCGGCTTAAGTCGGGCCGCTCGATCGCCAGTGCCGACAAGAGTCACTTCCATCATCGGCTGCTGCGCGTCGGCTACACCCAGCGTCAGGCGGTCGGTCTCCTGTACGCCTGGTCGGGTGTGCTGGCGGCATTTGCGCTCGCCATCAGGCTCTTCCCGTACCGCACGGAAGGCACCTGGAATCTCTGGCCGACGATCGGTCTGACGCTGTTTGGATTGATTGCCTTGTTCGTGACGTACTACGTGGTCGTCGCGCTCGAGATCATCAAGTACCGCCACCTGCGGCGGTTCGGATTGCTGCGCCACTCGGCGGCAACGGACGAGACGCCGGTGCCGCGACCGTCGTTCCGCCGCCGCGCGCGCGCCTAACCGACGCTGGGCAGACGATTGCCGGAACCATCCCTGCTAGGTTTCCTGTCGCCCGGATACGGGTACGACAGGGGACCGGGAGGTCATCATCGCCGGCACGGGAAGCAACGGGGGAGCAGACGCCTCGGGCCTCGCAGCCGGCATGACGATCATCGCGGGCATCCTGTTGGGAGGAGGCGTCGGCGCAGCCGTCGGTTACTTCACTGGTCATCTCGCCGGCGGCATTATGGTCGGCAGTTCGATCGGGCTCGTGCTCGGCTTCTACCTGCTTTACATCCAATACTTCAAACCACGATGACTCTGAGCCCCACTCGACGCCGCGTCGCCTTCGGTCTCCGCTTTGCGGCGGTCGTCC
>CANKHS010000062.1 GCA_947481755.1 Actinomycetota bacterium
CCAACCTCGGCCTCGTGGTCGTCGTGGCCGACGAGCGCGTTGCGACCTCGCAGGCGCGTGCCGCGCTCTCGACCGACGTCCCCCGCAGTAGCGCCGTCTGGAATATCCAACATGCCGCGCTGCTCGTGCATGCGCTGCATACCGGCTCGCTCGAGGATCTCTCCGTCGCGCTCACCGATCGCCTGCACCAAGACGCCCGTGAGCCACTGATGCCAACGTTCGCCGCACTGCGTCACCGCACCGCCGAACTCGGTGCGCTCGGCGTCACGCTGTCAGGTGCCGGACCGTCCGTGCTGATCTGGTGTGCAGCCGACGCGGCAGAGCAGGTCGCCGAGTCGATCCGTGCGGTTGTCCCGACGGCGACCGTGCATGCCGTGCGACCGGAATCGTCCGGTCTCGTCGCCAGCTAGGCAGCAAAGGGCCAACCCCTTCGGTCGCGCATACCTTAGTACGCCACGACGCGACTGCCGCCCTCGGCGGCGAGTCGCTGCTCTTCGGCGCGATAGGACGAGCGCACGAGCGGGCCCGCGAAGACGCTGCCGAAGCCGAGTTCCATGCCTGCCTCGCGGAAGCGCCGGAAAGAATCGAGTGGGACCCAGCGATCGAGCGGTAGGTGCTTCTCCGTCGGCTGCAGGTACTGGCCGATCGTGACGACGTCGACGTCGTGCGCGCGTAGATCGCGCAGCGTCTCGATCACCTCGTCGTCCGTCTCGCCCATGCCAACGATGATGCCGCTCTTCGTCAGCAGCGGACCACGCTCGGGAAAGTTCTCGGCCCACAACTCCTTGGCGCGCTGAAGGATGTGCAGGGCGCGGTCGTAGTCGCCCTTGATGCGCACCTTCGGCTGGATCCGTCGAACGGTCTCGATGTTGTGGTTGTAGACGTGCGGCTCGGCCTCGAGCACCGTCAACATCCCCTGGTCCTCGTCGCCCAGGAAGTCGGGCACGAGCACCTCGACCTGCAACTCCGGGTTGCGACGACGTAACGCGCGGATCGTCTGCGCCCAATGCCCCGCGCCGAGATCGGGCAGGTCGTCGCGATCGACGCTGGTGATGACGAGGTGGCGCAAGCCCATCCGCTCGGCCGCCGCAGCCAGCTTGGCCGGCTCGAGAAGGTCGACCTCCTCGCCGCGCTTGGCGCTATTGACCGCGCAGTAGCGGCAGGCTCGCGTGCAGGTGTCGCCGAGGATTTGAAACGTGGCGGTACCTCGACCCCAGCACTCACCGATGTTCGGACAGCCAGCCTCTTCGCAGACCGTCGTCAGGCCGTTCTCGCGCACGATGCCGTTGAGTTCCTCAAACCGCGAGCCAGGGCTGGCCGCGCGTACGCGCATCCAATCGGGACGCGTCTTGGCCTCTGGGCCCCAGGGCACGCTATGCCTCTCGAAGCTCGTAGAGGACGCCGTCGGGGTCCGCGAGGCCCGTCACGCGCTTGCCGTTCGGCAGCTCGTTGACGTCGTCAAGGAACGGCGCATCGCGCTCGGTGAGGTCCGCGAAGGTGGCATCAAAGTCGTCCACCATGATCGTGATGTAGAGCCCAGCCTCGGCCAGCCACGTCTTGCCGAGCTTGCGCTGTTTGGCGCCGCCCTCGACGGTTACGACCAGCTGGTCACGCGTGGCAGTAAAGCCCAGCTCGGTGACGTCCGAGAGCACGCAACCGAGACGGTTCTCGTAGAAATCGCTCGAGCGCGCGAGGTCGCTGGCAAAGACGGTAAAGCGATAGCCGGTGATCATGCGGGCAGTGGCTCCCAGGTGTGGTTGAGACGCTCGCCCAGGCGGGCGAGGAGCGCAATAGTAGCTTCGGCGCGGTCGATCGAACGGCCGGCCTCGATCGACGCGGTCGTGTAGCGCGACGACTGCAAACCGCAGCCGACAAAGAGGTCGAAAGGCTCGAGGTCGCAGTCGACGTTGAGGGCAAAGCCGTGCGTCGAAATCCACGAGGCGACGTGCACGCCAATCGAGGCGATCTTGCGATCTTCGACCCAGACTCCCGTGTGTTCTTCGCCCTCGCGCGCCTCGGCCTCGATGCCGAGATCGCCGAGCGCATCGATCATCGCGCCTTCGAGCAACTCAACGTAGCGACGCAAATCGCGACCCATCGGTGCCAGGTCGAGCACGGGGTAGCCGACCAGCTGGCCGGGGCCGTGATACGTCGCCTTGCCACCACGCGCAACCTCGACGATCGGAATCCCGCGCTGCTCCAGCATCGCTGGATGTGGAATCTCCTCGGCCACGTCCGTGCGCGTACCGAGCGTCACGACAGGCTCGTGTTCGAGCAGCATCAGCGTGTCGGGAACCGCCTGCTGCGAGCGTGCGCCCGCGAGGTTCTCCATCATCGCGAGCGCCTCTGCGTAGGGCGTCAGGCCGGGCAGGTCGATCAGATAGGCCGCACTGGCCACCGGCGTGCTCACGCCCCGTACGCCTCCTCGTCCCAGGTCTGCAGGTTCGTGCGGATCTGAGCCATGAACTGCGACGCGTACGCACCATCAACGAGTCGATGGTCGTAGCTGATCGAGAGGTACATCATCGGGCGAATCGCGATTGCCTCGGAACCGTCGGGACCCTCAACCACCATCGGGCGGCGGACGATCGCACCCGTATCGAGGATGCCAACTTGGCCAACAGGCAGGATCGGCGTGCCGTAGAGCGAGCCGAAGACGCCCGGATTGGTGATCGTAAACGTGCCGCCCGTGAGGTCATCGATCGTCAGCTTCTTCGAGCGACCACGAACCGCAAGGTCGGCCACAGCCTGGGCCAAGCCGAGCAGGTTGAGTGTCTCGGCGTTCTTGATGGCGGGCACCATCAGGCCCTTGCCGTCATCGACCGAGACAGCCATGCCAAGGTTGACGTAGCGCTTGATGATGGCGTCGTTTTCGCGGATCTCCGCGTTCATCCACGGCCACGCAGCCATCGCTTCGACGGTCGCGCGCATGATGAACGGAAGGAACGAGAGGCTGACGCCGTAGTCGCTCTTGAACTTCGGCTTGAGCCGATTGCGGATGTCCGTGACGCGACCGAGGTCGACCTCCCAGACCTGCGTGACATGCGCGGCAGTCTCGATCGACTCGCGCATGTGCTTGGCTGTCACCTGGCGGACACGGGAGAAGGTGTAGATCTCCTCGCCGTTGCCAGCGGGAGCCGCGGCGACTGCTGCGGCGGGAACGGCAGGCGTTGGTGCGGCAGCGGGCGGTGCGGCGACAGGAGGAGTCGCAACCGGTGCGGCCGCTGCGGGCGGAACAACTGCCGTTGGCTCGGACATCGGCGCGGCGTACCCACCACCGCTGGCGCGCGCGGCAAGGAAGTTCTCAACGTCCTTCTTCGTAACGCGTCCACCCCGACCGGTGCCAGCGATCTGAGCGATGTCAAGCTGATGCTCGGCGACCATGCGGGCGACAACAGGCGACACGAAGGCGCGATCTTCGCCACTCGTCGGCAGCTGCGAGACAGGCTCTGGCGCAGCAGCGACAGCCGCAACGGGGGCAGCAGCGACGGGAGCAGCCGCCACAGGAGCAGCCGCGACGGGAGCAGCCGCGACGGGCGCAGCAACCTCTGCAGGAGGTGCAGCAACCGGGGCTGCGGACGGTGTGGCGGAGAGATCGGTCGAAAGCACAGCGATGCGCGTGCCAACGTCGACCGTCACGCCCTCGGCGACCAGCAGCTCCATCACAACGCCAGCACTGGGCGATGGCACCTCGGTATCGACCTTGTCTGTCGAGATCTCAACGATCGTCTCGTCGGCCTGAACGGTGTCGCCGACCTGCTTGAGCCAGCGGCTAATCGTTCCTTCGGTCACACTCGACCCCATTTGGGGCATTACCACGTCCACATTGCTCGCGACTGCCATCGCAGGACCTCCCTGAGGGTCATTGCGTTATTAGGTCGAACCCTAGCGCGGACGGCTGACCCGTGGTGCCCCGCGCCGGTGCATGATGTGTCTGTGGAACCGATTATCAGCCTTCAGGGTGTCACAAAACGCTTTGGCGATCACGCTGCTCTAGGCGGTGTTGACCTCGAGGTGGGACCAGGCGAGATCCGTGGTTTTCTTGGTCCCAACGGTGCTGGCAAGACGACGGCAATGCGCATCATTGTTGGTTTGCTGCGTGCCGATGAGGGTACGGCAACGGTGTTGGGTGGCGACCCGTGGGGCGATCACGCAGTGCGAGCCGAGCTCGGCTATCTGCCCTCCGACCCGGGTCTCTACGGACGCATGCGTGGCAACGAGCTGCTCGATCACTTCGCAGCGCTCTCCGGACGCGAGCCCGTGTTACGTGCTGCTGCTGTCGATCTTTTGCGTTTCTCGAATGTCGACTTGGAGCGCCCCGTGCGCACGTACTCGAAGGGCATGCGCCAAAAACTCGGCGTCCTGCAGGCTGTCCAGCACGACCCCCAGTTGCTGATCCTCGACGAGCCCGGCGAGGGACTCGACCCGCTCGTGTTGAGTGGCCTCGTCGAGCTGTTGCGCGACCGCCGCGATGCGGGGCGCGCGATCCTCTTCTCGAGCCACGTGCTCGCCGAGGTCTCCGCTCTCTGCGATCGCGTGACGATGATTCGCGATGGTGCGATCGTGGGCGAGGGAACGATCGCCGAGCTCTCCTCTCAGCGTGCACGCACCGTGGTCCTCGAACTCGTCGACCCCGCGACCACGGTCGACCTGCCTGGCTGCGAACTGATCGACCGCACGGGCACGCGCGTCTCGCTGAAGCACCATGGCGACGTCGGGCCGCTGCTGCAGGCGCTCAGCCTGCTCGACCTACACGACGTACGCATCGAAGAGGTCTCGTTGGACGAGGTCTTTATGGAGTACTACCGCGACCACGAGGCGATGGCGTGAACCGCGCTCTGATCGTCCGTCTGATCCGCGAACAGCGTGTGCGACTGCCACTTGAGGTCGTGCTGATCGGCCTGTGGGGATTCTTGCTCGTCGCGGTCTTTGCCACGAGCGAGGTGTTTACAAAACAGATGGAGGCTCAGGCCGAACAATTTGGTGGCCTGCTCGACCTCATCGGGCTCGACCCGCTTGCCCAGTGGGCTTCGATTGGCTTTCAACACCCGATCTTCCTGCTGGGTGGTGGCCTCTTCGCCGTCGGCCTGAGCATCCGTGCGATCGCAGGCGAGCTCGAGGCGGGCTCCCTCGCGCTGGCCCTTTCGCGCCCACTCGCCCGCCGCACGTGGTTTCTGTCGCACCTTGTCGTGCTGATCGTTGGCTGCGTGATCATCGGCGAGGCCTACGCGCTCGGCTGTCTCTTGGCGGTTGCACTAACCGACCCGATGGGCAACCTCATGTCGACCTCGATGCTGCTCGCGGGTCTGCAGTCGGCACTGCTCTTGCTGGCACTCGGCGGCATTGGCTTTGTGATCAGCGCGTTCTCGTCCGAGCGAGGCCGCGCACTGTCGTGGTCGGTCGGAGTGATCGTCGTGCTCTATGCCGGCAACTTCTTGCTGCCACTCTGGGGTCCGACGAAGGCCGCCGCCCAGCTATCGCCCTTCGCGTGGTTCAACCCGGCCCCGCTGTTGCAGCGCGGCACAGTGGCGTGGGGCGATGTCTTGGTGCTGCTGCTCTACGCAGCAATTCCGCTTAGCGTGGCTGCTTGGCAGTTCGCACGGCGGGACCTCGCTGGGGGCTGAGTTCCGGCATGCGCTCGGGTCCGCGGCGATAGCGCGGACGGCCCGGGCCGGGTCGCCGAGGTCGTGGGTGGAGGCGGCTGCCACCACCACCGTCGTCGGACTCTTCGATGTCGTCGGCGTCCTTGCCCAACATCAGCCAGGCAACGAAACCAAACACGCCGAGGCCGAGCACCATGGGCACCGAGCCGACCAGGACGAAGATCCACGTTTCCACATTGCGTAGCCTAGTCACATCTGACGACGCGCGTGTGGCACCCGTTCCGATCGGTGCATTGACGGATGACCCGGGCCCGTCGCGGCCATTCCCGCGTACGCTGTCGGCATGGATAAGGACGACAAACGCCGCGTCCTCGGCGACGCGATCATCCTCTGCGGACGCTGTGGCTTTGCGCGACGCTACATGGAACTCGAGGGACCTCCCGATCTGACCGCCTGCCCGGACTGCGGCAGCGAGATGATCAAGGAGTGCCCTTCCTGCCACGCGCCGCTGCGCTCGATCATGCAGGTCGATTGTCGCGTCTGCGGCGAGAACCTCCGCCCGCCCGAAGCCTTCGGCGTACCGATCCGACGCAAGGCCGAGCCGTACGACAAGGGTCCGGTCCAGCTGCCCGAGTAGGGCTGTTTGGCGAGCGATGCCTTGGAGTTCTGCCTTCGAGTTGGTCGGACAACGTCTGGCTTCGGCAGGGAGGACATGACAACCGCGCAGATGTGGTGTCCGCTAGTTGGCAGCGACAAAAGCCACTAGATCGCCGCTGTAAACGACCGTCGTGCCAGGGCCGACCTTGGTGCAGATGACCGACGCCGTGTGCGTTCCGGCTGTTACCGCGGTACTCGCGACGACCGGCACCTGCCAATCATTGTTGATGATGTATTCCGCTACGTTCTGAACGACGCCACCAAAGGTCCATGTTGGCTGCGAGGCGGGGGCACCATCGATGCTCACTTGACAGCTGGAGCCACCTGCTGCGACGGTCTGGTTATACATGCGGAAGCTCCCGGTCACGACCATTCTCCCGGCTGGCCCCGAGCTGACTGTTGTTGACATCACTTCCTGAGGCGTGCCCGTGAGAGTGATCCCAAGCGACGACCCGGAGGTGCCGTTCGCAGCGGTCACGCCACTTGCACCTGCTGCTCCGGTCTCGCCCTTCGCCCCAGTCTCGCCCTTCGCTCCGGCTGGAAGCTGTCCAGCTTTGAAGTCGCCGGCGAGGAGGGAGCCGTCCTTGACCTTCGTTGAGGTGACCGCGTCTTTCTTGATCTGGGCCGTGCCGACCGCGTTGATCGGGAGTTTAATGGCGGCATAACTTGCGCCGCTCAGAGCGACGAAGAGGGCAATCATCGAGATCACGAGCGAGGGTGTGACACGCCGACGCATCGACGCATCTTACACATATCGGCACCTTCAAACGTGGCCCGCCTTACAGCCGTTGCCACGCTTGATCTTTTGGAATTCTGCGCGAACATCGACGACTCTCAGCTGCCGAGGAACACCGCGTGCGCCTTCGCGTACGTCTTCGTTACGGCGTGACGTCGCCGCGACCGATGCGACCAAGAGCCGACGAGTCCTCTTCGCCGTAGCCCGCCGCGATCAGCGCGTCCTGCCACTCGGCAACGAGACGTGTCAGCCGCAGCTCGAGACCGACGGCCTCGCCCTCTTCGATTGCGATCCCGAGGTCCTTGCGGTGCAGCACGGTGCGAAAGCCCGCCGGGTACTCGTGCGAGATGTACTTGGGCGAGCGCGTCGTCAAAATCCACGAGCCAGCAGCGCCGCCCGATAGTGCCTCGACGAGCGCTTCCATCGGCAGAC
>CANKHS010000063.1 GCA_947481755.1 Actinomycetota bacterium
CGGACGCCTCGGACCACTGCTTTGCCGTGCGCTCGGCAACCGACTTCTTGGCCAAGACCAGTTTGGAGCCAGTCGACTGCGCGAGTACCTGCATCTCGCAGGCTCGCTCGAGGAAATACGTGCGCAGCCAGGCCTCAGCGGGTGTCGAGCCGACGATGATCACGCCGTGGTTGCGCAAGAACAAGACATTGGCGCCCTTGGCCACTGCGCGTGCGAGGCGGGTGCCCTCGTCCTCTTCCTGGACCTGGCCACCATAATCGAGCGTGGCAACGGCGCCATGGAACGACATCGAGTTCTGCGTCAGGCGCGTCAGAAAACCGTCTTCTGTGCAGGCAATCGCGGTGGCGTACGGCATATGCGTGTGCATCACACAACGGGCATTTGGGCGCGCGGCATGGATCTGACGATGGATCTGGATCGCGGTCACCTGACCACCACCCGAGCCGTCAAGAACGTTGCCGTCAAGGTCGACGAGCAGGATGTCGCTCGGCTTCATCTCCGACCAGTGCGGTCCGTAGCGATTGAGCAAGAAGACGTCGTCGTGGCCGTCAATCGCCAGCGAGTAGTGATTATCAATGCCCTCGTTGTAGCCATGGACGGCAGAGATGCGCAACAGAGCAGCAACCTCTACGCGGGCCGCGGCAAGGACCTTCTTGTCAATCGTCGGAGTGCTCATGTGCGAAAACTACCAGCAACTGAGGTACGCGATACGCGAACCTAGCCGACGGTGAGCGTTGCGCACGTCAAGGTAGAGACATTGCCGACGCTGTCTTTGGAGGTGATACACCAGACGTACTTGCCGTAGGCAAAACCACGCGGTACGCGCCACTGCACAAGATTGTCGACGCCAGCCCGATTGACTGCAGAGACGGTCGAGAAGCGGCGCAGAACGGTTCCACCCTTTGTGCGACGGATCGTAATCGCCTCGCGCGTCTTCCCTGTTTCGCCGGTCACGCGGTAGCGCAATTTGACTTTGGCCCCGGGTACCTGTCGAGCGTTGCGCACCGTCACGTTCGGTGGCGACTGGTCCGAAGACTGCGCCCAGGCGACGGCATCTCCCGCGAGAAGTGGTGTGATCCAGCCCGTCAGCGTCGCCACGCGGGTATAGAGCCCCGGACGATTGGCGGCACCGCACTCGTAGCCCCAAGACACGATGCCCGCAAGCAGGATGCGATCGTCCGCTGGATCTGGTGTCTCCGCACCAGCGACAACGGTCAGCGGCCCGCCACTATCGCCTTGGCAGGTATCAATGCCGCCAGCGGGGAGTCCCGCGCAGACCATCTTCGTCGCCTCGGAGAGAGTTACCTGATCACTATCGGCGCACTCTTGGTCACTCACGATCGGCAGGGTCGCCTGCATCAACACATCCGTAGTCGTGCCGCCATTGGACGTGAGGCCCCAGCCCGCAATTCGCGCAGTCGCTCCGGCGGCGTAGTACGGCGCATCTGCTGTCGTCGCGAGCGCGAGGGCAGGGCCGGGAAGATCCGTGGTGGTCTCGATCAGCGCCGAGTCATACGGTCCCCCCTCCTTGCCCGATTGACGCGCATACTGGGGATTGACGGCAATCCGAGCGACCGTAAAGGGTGTTCCATCGTCGATACTCAAATCGCCACGCCCAGCAACACCCGTCAGCGTGTTTGCGGGAATCGCGATTCCGTTATCGACGACGCAATGTGCAGCCGTCAGGATGTATCGCGCGCCTACGATCGTGCCGCCGCACGACCACGCGTTGCTCTTGGAGACGGTCGCTTCGAGATAGACAATCCACGGCATCTCGGTGATGGCAACAGGTGATCCACCGACCACACGCACGTGCGGGGCAGCGGCCTGCGCGGGAAGCACTGAGGTGATCAGAGCGATCACAAGCACAAGAAATCCAAGAGAGATTCGACGCATAACGTGCACACACTATGACCGTTTACCGCCCGGTACCGAGTGGACGTCTGCCCGCCCACATGGCACCGTGCACGTATGGGCGTTCGTATCCTCTTCGGCATTCTCGCGGCTGGCCTGCTCGTGATCGCCTGGTCGGCATGGCATGGCGGACTCGCAATCGTCACGATTGGCGCCGTCGTACTCGCTGGCTGGATGGGTTGGATGGCGCTCAATGGCCTGCTGCGACGCTAAGTCAGCTGCGTCGAGCACGGCAAGACTCAGGCGCCTCGCGGCGAATGTCCAAAGATGGCCTTGGTGGCGGACCCGATTGAGCAGCACCTCACCGCGTTGCGTGCCCGCGGCGCGAGCCCGCAGACACTCCGCGCTTACCGGTCAGACCTCACCGACTATGCCGGCTGGCTCGAGACGCGCGGCTCCTCCACGACGCAGGCAACCCGCAGCGACGTTCGAGCGTACGCCGCCCACCTCGCCAGCAGTGGGCTTGCGCCCTCGACGCGCGCACGTCGCCTGTCGTCGGTTCGCGGCTTTCATCGTCGATTGGCGGGCGAAGGCGAAACCGACCCAGCTGCGGAGATCCCCGGACCAAAGCGCCCTCGTCGCCTGCCAACCGTCCCGGCCGCTCGGGATGCAGCACGCATGCTCGACGTCGCCTGGCCCGATACCCCACTCGGACTTCGCGACTGTGCACTGCTCGAGTTGCTCTATGGCGCTGGGCTACGTGCCGCTGAGGCCTGCGCCCTCGATGTCGCGAGTCTCGAGGGTCGAACGCTGCGCGTGACCGGCAAGGGCGGCAAAACACGGCTCGTGCCCATCGGTGACCCCGCCGCCGACGCAGTCACTGCATGGCTTGCACGCGGTCGACCCGAACTCGCCGCTGCCCCCGACTCTGAGGCACTGCTGCTGTCGACCCGAGGCAAACGACTCGACACGTCTGGCGTTCGACGCGCACTCAACCGACGCCTCCAGGCCGTTGGGCTCGAACAACACGGCCCACACGCCTTGCGTCATGCCTACGCGACGCACATGCTGGAAGGTGGCGGCGATCTGCGCGCGATCCAAGAATTGCTCGGCCACGCATCCCTCGCAACCACAGAGATCTATACGCACCTCGGTTTACCCCACCTCCGCCAGGCGCACGCGCAGGCGCATCCGCGCGGCGAAGGCTAGAAGCGTCGCGATGAGCCAAGAGCGATCGTATGATCTGGCTCAGATGGCGACCGCACACGAACGAATGACCTCTACCGATCGCCTGCTCGCGTGTGCAATCTGCGAGCGCACGATTCTGCTCGGCGAGGAGTCTCTGCGGTTTACCGACCGTGATCAGTCACGTACCGTCTGCCGGCTCTGTGCCTCAAGCGCACGACAAGATGGTTGGGTCGAAGCAGGCCGCCCGTCGCCACCCCCTACGCGCCCACAGCGCGAGCCGGGCCGCCTTTCGCGCATACTCACGCGTTCGCAGACACCACCAGCACTTGACCCGGCAGACCCAATTCTCGCACCACACGGCCTTGGTACGTCTGACGACCTCGCGCGTGCCACGACCATGTTGATCGGCGTCGAGACCTTCAACGCCAGTCCATACCGCGGCACCGTTTCGGGTATTGCCAAGAGTTTGGGACAGGCCAAGGTCAGCGTTGTTGCCTTCGGGGGGCGCCGACCGGGCGCCGCCATCACGATTGTTTGGGATTTGTCGTGGTACCGCTACCTCGTTGAGCCCGGCGGTATTCCAGCCGTCCGCCTTGACGAGCGCGGCGACTCGCTTGCCGAACTCGCACCTCGCTGGCGCGATTGGAATGCCCGCGCCTGCGCCGATGGCTCAATCGAGCTGGACATCAAGCCGCCAAAGCGCGGCTCAGCTACCCCCACGGCGTAGCGTTCACAGTGCTGCTAAGTGGCAGCGTCGCGGTCACCCCGGGTACACTCGCTCTATGGCTACGACCGCAACGAGTGACGCCCTGTCCGGCAGTGCCCAGGCAGAGGACGCCCACTACCGCACCACGAGTTTCTGGCACGACAGCGTGCCCGGCACGCTGTCGAAGCGGCCGCCGCTGCCAGGCGATCTCGAAGCCGACGTTGCCATCGTCGGCGCGGGCTTTACAGGCCTCTGGACCGCCTATTCGCTGACCGAGATCGATCCGTCGCTGCGGATTGTGATCGTCGAGCGCGACATCGCTGGTTTTGGCGCCTCTGGACGCAACGGTGGCTGGTGCTTCGGTGGCCTACCCGGCAGTCGTCAGCGTTTCGTCAAGACTCATGGTCACGACGAGGTCATGCGCTACGAGCGCGCCTGCTTCGACACCGTCGATGTGATCGGCGCGACGCTCGCGAAGGAAGGCATCGACGCGCATTTCCACAAGGGTGGCTGGTCGACGCTGGCGATGACCCAGGTCGGCCTGATGCATTCGCGCGAGGCAATCGAAGCGCACCATGCCTTCGGCCATACCGACGACGACTATCGTCTGCTGTCGCGCGAAGACACCTTGGCGCGCACCAACGTGCCCGGCGCACTCGGCACCGTCTTCAGTCCACACGCGGCACGCGTCCACCCGGCACGACTCGCTCGCGGACTCGCCGACGCCGTCGAGCGCCGTGGCGTTGGTATCTACGAGGGCACGAATGCGCGTCGAATCGAGCCAGGCCGAGTGATCACCGACCGCGGCACGATCCATGCCACGTACGTGATCCGCGCGACCGAGGGGTTTACGCCCGAGCTTGAGGGCGAGAAGCGGCGTCTGATGCCGTTTGCCTCGTGCATGGTCGCCACCGAGCCACTCTCGCAGGCGATCTGGGACGAGATCGGCTGGAACGAGCGCGAGACGCTCTCCGACGGGCGCCGCCTCTTTATCTACGCGCAGCGTACGGCCGATGATCGCATCGCGCTCGGCGGCCGTGGCCACCCCTATATCTTTGGCAGCAAGCTCGAGCGCGAGTTCCATGACCTCCCGGTCCACCAGCGTCTACAGGGCGTGATTGCCAAGCTGTTTCCGGCCGCTGCCGACGCCAAGATCACCCATACCTGGGGCGGCGTGCTCGGCATCCCTCGCGATTTCAACGCCTCGGTTGGGCTTGATCCCAAGACGGGAATGGGTTGGGCTGGCGGCTACGTCGGCGACGGCGTCGCGATCACAAACCTCGCTGGGCGCACGCTTGCCGATCTGATTACGCAGCGCAAGACCGATCTGGTGTCACTGCCCTGGGTCAATCATCAGTCCCGTAAGTGGGAACCCGAACCACTGCGCTACATCGCCGCCAACAGCTCACTCAAGTTGCTGCGCATTGCAGAACAGAACGAAGAGACGGGCACGAAAACCTCGCGCGCCGGCTCGATCGTCGACTGGCTGACCGGGCACTGATCCTCGGAGATCAACTTTGCTTTGGGGTCAGACCCCAAAGCAAAGTTGATCAACATCGACAACCCGGCCAACCAAACCAAAACTTTGCATAGGGGTCTGACCCCAAAGCAAAGTTGATCGCCGTCAGGCGCCGGCCACCCACGTTCGCGTAACGAGCTGGCAGGAGCCCGCCAGCATGATCGCGGCGGCGAGATGCTCGTCCGCCACGCCAGCGATTTCGTCGTTCGATAGATCGAGCGCGATGAGATCGGCGGGAGCGCCCTCTGCAATACGAGGGAGCGGCAAACCAAGCGCTCGTGCTCCGGCGTCCCAGGACGCTTCGAGCAGGGCGCCGGCTGGACCGGAATCACCAGCACGAACCAGGACATTGCGTTGGCCGGCCGTTCGCCGCGCCATCGCTTCCAACTCGCGGGCTTCGACGATGGGATCGAGGATCGTGTTCGAGTCCGACCCGAGTGAGATCGAGATGCCGCGCTCGAACATGCGCTTGACCGGCGCGTAGCCGTCGCCAAGGTTGGCCTCTGTGGTCGGACAGACGCAGACACCGGCCTGACGCTCGGCGAGCAGGTCGAGTTCGGCATCATCGCAATGCGTGCCGTGCACGATCACGGTGCGATGATCGAGCGCACCAGCCGCATCGATCACCTGGACTGGGCGCAGGCCATACCACTCGAGCGACTCGCGAATCTCGCGAGGTTGCTCGTCGGCATGGATATGCAATGGCATGCCGTGCGCACGCGTGTACGTACTGATCGCCGTCAGCCACTCCGGCGAAACGGCCCGCATCGAGTGCGGTGCCGAGCCGACGGTAACGAGCGGACGATCCTCTGCCCAGACACGCATCGCCTCGAGCCTCGCGAGATAGGCCTCAACCGTGGGGTCGCAGAAGCGTCGCTGCCCCGGGGTCGGCGGGATGTCCTTGCCGCCGCGCTCGTAGGCCACGAGCAGCATCACAATTCGTAGCCCCTCAGCCTCGGCCGCTTCGCAGACGGCCTCCGCCAGCGCATTCGGACGATCGTACGGCGTGCCGTCTGGCTGGTGGTGGACGTAATGGAACTCGCCGACGCAGGTGGCGCCGCTGGCGCGCATCTGGCGATAGCAGCGACGCGCCACATCGTTGATCTTGGCTGGATCCATGCTGCCCGCCTGCGCGTACATCTCCTCGCGCCAGGTCCAAAAATCGTCGTCAGGATTGGCAGGGTCGATGCGTTCGACCACGCCGCGCAGATCGCGCTGAAAGGCGTGCGAATGAGCGTTGACAAAGCCGGGCGCGAGCGCCGTGTTCGTCAGGCGCAACGCATCGGCAGGCGCATCACTGGCGGGTACCACTGCCGTGATCAGGCCACCCTCGACATTGACGGCTTGATCGCGGCGGACACCATCGGCGTCGAGGATAAGGTCGGGGAGAAGCCAGCTCATGTCGTGATCCCTGGGAGGTCGAGGCCACCACTCTTGGCGGCCTGTTTGGCACTTTCATAGCCCGCGTGCGCATGACGCATAACGCCCGTGCCGGGGTCGTTCCAGAGGACGCGTTCCACGCGGAAGGCTCCTTCGTCCGTGCCGTCGGCGACGACTTGGGCGCCCGAATGAATCGAGCGGCCGATGCCGACACCGCCACCGTGATGCAGCGCAACCCAGGCGGCACCAGAGGCCACGTTGAGCATCGCGTTGAGCACGGGCCAGTCGGCGATTGCGTCGGAGCCGTCCATCATGCCCTCGGTCTCGCGATACGGCGAGGCGACGGAGCCCGAATCGAGATGGTCGCGCCCAATCACGAGCGGCGCAGTCACCTCGCCCGAGCGTACGAGCTCGTTGAAGCGCAGCCCGGCAATGTGGCGCTCGCCGTGCCCAATCCAGCAGATGCGGGCCGGGAGTCCCTGGAAGGCAATCTTCTCCTGCGCACCGTCGAGCCAACGTTGCAGGCGCTCGTTGTCGGGAAATAGTTCGCGCATGGCGGTATCGGTCGCGGCGATATCGGCAGGATCGCCCGACAATGCTGCCCAACGGAAGGGCCCGATGCCGCGACAGAAGAGTGGGCGCACATAGGCCTCGACAAAGCCGGGATAGTCGAAGGCGTTCTTGAGACCACCTGTGCGGGCCTC
>CANKHS010000064.1 GCA_947481755.1 Actinomycetota bacterium
CGATTCCTCGGCACGCGCTTCAAAGCGCTTGCGCAGGCGGCGAACTTCGTCGGAGACCCTAACCACGCTTTCGCCCCAGTCCAAACATGCCGAGCACCCGGTCGACGGGATTTTCGTCCGCGCCCGTCGGCGGCAGTGGTTCGTTGTCGCCCGTCGGCTCGTCCTCGGCCGGCGAGAACAGCATCAATAGCTTGGCCAACTCGCCGCGCAACTCGCGGCGTGGCACCACAGCATCGAGCTGGCCGAGGCGCAGGTTCGACTCGGAGCGGCCAAAATCGGGAGCGGTCTTCTCGCCCGTCGTCTGCTCGACCACGCGCGGGCCAGCGAACGAAAGCAGCGCGCCCGGCTCGGCAACGACGACGTCGCCCAGCGATGCAAACGATGCAATCACACCACCCGTGGTTGGGTGAGCCAGCACCGAGATATACGGCACGCCGACCTCGCGCAGGCTGTCGACCGCGCCAACGGTCTTGGCCATCTGCATCAGGGCGAGGATGTTCTCCTGCATGCGCGCACCGCCCGAGGCCGTGACGCTGATCAACGGAATTCGTCGCGCCACGGCAAGATCGGCGGCGAGGCAGAAGCGCTCGCCCATCACGCTGCCCATCGAGCCGCCCATGAAGGCGAAGTCCATCACGGCGACGGCAGCAGGGCGTCCGACAATCTGACCGCTACCCGCCACCAACGAGTCGCCGAGCCCCGTGGCCAGCTCGGCATCGAGGAGACGATCTGTGTATGGCTTGAGGTCGACGAAGGCGAGTGGGTCGGCCGCCCGTAGGTCGCTGCCGATTTCGACAAACGAACCGGGGTCGAGCAGCTGCTCGATGCGTTCCATCGCGCCCACGGCAAAGTGGTGTCCACACTGGGCGCAGACGCGCAGCGAATGACGCAGCTCGTCGTCCCGAAAATGCGACCGGCAGCTGGGACAGGTATTCGGGTGACGGCGGCCGCCACCCTCGTCGCCGGAGGCCCGCTCAACGTTGACCTCGATCGGCGTCACAGGTCGCGCTGCTCCTTAAACCGCTCGACCACGAGCGACGCGTTGTGGCCGCCGAAGCCGAAGCCATTAGAGAGAGCGATATCGGTGGTCTGCTCGCGCATCACATTCGGAACATAATCCAGATCGCAGTCCGGATCGGCGTGGTGCAGATTGATCGTCGGCGGCAGATAGCCACCCTGGATCGCCAGAACGCAAATCGCGGCCTCGGTCGCACCCGTCGCGCCGAGTAGATGGCCCGTCATCGACTTCGTCGACGAAACGGGGATCTGGTGCGCACGCTCGCCAAAGACCTTCTTGAGCACGCGCGTCTCGGCGGCGTCGCCGATCGGCGTCGAGGTGCCATGAGCGTTGATGTACTGAATGTCGTCGATCGTGCGCCCAGCGTCGGCAATCGCGTTGCGCAGCGCGCGGGCAGGGTTCTCGCCCGTCGGGTCCGGCTCGGTGACGTTGTGGGCATCCGACGACAGGCCGTAGCCCGTCACTTCGGCCAAAATCGTGGCGCCGCGACTCAAGGCGTGCTCGAGTTCTTCGAGCACCAAGACCGTTGCGCCCTCGCCCAGCACGATGCCATCGCGCGTCGCGTCGAACGGGCGACTCGCACCCTCGGGGTCGTCGTTGCGCGTCGAGCAGGCACGGATGCCATGGAAGCCGCCGACCCCAACCGGCGTGACACCACATTCAGAGCCACCGGCCAACATTGCGTCGGCCATACCTGCGCGGATGTACATCACCGCGTCGCCAATCGCCATCGAAGACGCTGCGCAGGCAGTGCTCGACGCGGCCAACGGCCCACGCGTGCCGAACTCCATCGAGACGTAGCCGGCCGCCATGTTCGGGATGATCCCTGGCGTCCAAAAGGGCGAGAAGCGCTCAATGCCACGCTCGAAGTAGTGCTCGTGGGCGGCCTGTTGCATGTCCATGCCACCGATGCCACTGGCAATCGAAGCGCCGATACGATCGCCCTCAGCCGGGATGTCGAGCCCCGAGGCCTCGACGGCCTCGCGGGCGGCACCCACGGCAAGGTGGATGAAGCGGCTCGTGCGTCGCGCGGCCTTGCGTTCCATCACGGTCTCGGGGTCGAAGCCCTTGACCTCACAGCCGATCTTGACCGGACTGTCCGAGACATCGAACGATGTAATCGGCCCACCACCCGGCTTGCCGACGCGCAGCGCGGCATCGAACTCCGCGATGCTGTTGCCAATCGGGTTGACTGTCCCCAAACCGGTGATGACCACGCGTCGCATCGAGCTACATCCCTAGCCCGCCGTCGACCGACAAGATCGCGCCCGTCACGAAGGCCGCGTCGTCGGACAACAAAAAGCGCACGGTGTTGGCGATGTCTTCGGGCTCGCCCAGGCGACCAAGCGGTGTCTGCGCGAGCAGAATGCCGCGGATCTCATCGTTGAGCACGTCGGTCAATTCGGTCGAAATATAGCCCGGCGCGACGCAGTTGACACGAATGCCACGCGAGCCAACCTCTTTGGCCAGCGCCTTCGTCAGCGCAATCACGCCACCCTTCGAGGCCGCGTAGTTCGTCTGCCCCAGGTTGCCATGAAGGCCGACAACGCTCGACATCGTGACGATGCTGCCGCGCTTCTTGCGCAGCATCTTGCGCGAGGCAGCACGAGCGACATGGAAGGTGCCGCCGAGGTTGACGTCGATCACGCGGTCCCAATCCTCGGGCGTAATGCGCGAGATGAGGTTGTCGCGGGTAATGCCCGCGTTCGCAACCAGGTTCCAGAGGTCGTCTCCGAAAGCCTCTTCCGTGGCGTCGACCATCGCGCCAGCGGCCTCGGGGTCGCTGACGTCGCCATGGATGGCAACCGCTTCGCCTCCCGCCGCCGTAATCGCAGCGACGACAGCGTCGGCAGCCTCGCGATTAGCGGTGTAGTTGACTCCAACCTTGGCGCCGGCGGCAGCCAGCTGCTGCGAGATCGCCGCGCCGATGCCACGAGAGCCACCGGTGACGAGCGTTACGCGTCCTTCAAGCGGCCGTTCAGCCATGGGGGAGCACCTCCTGTGCCTTGGCGAGCCCTTCGGGATCGCCGATCGTCACTGTCGTACAACTGCGGTCAATACGTCGAATTAGACCGGCGAGCACTCCGCCCGGGCCCACCTCGATGAACTCGGTGACACCCTGGCTGACAAGCGACTGCACCGCCTGCGTAAAGCGTACTGGGGCTCCGAGTTGCGCCGTGAGGATGTCGACAATTGCCGACTCGTCCTCACCCTGGCAGGTGACCGTCGAAAAGAACTTGCTGGTCGGTGCGTGGAACGTCGTCGCCTCGAGCGCGGGCCGCAGATCGTCTGCCGCTGCGGCTGTGAGCGGCGAGTGGAACGCGCCCGACACGGCTAGCTTGAGCGCTCGTCGCGCGCCGGCCTCCGTCGCAGCCTCGATGAAGGCGTCGACTGCCTCGTGCTCGCCCGACACCACGACCTGTCCCGGGCAGTTGTAGTTCGCGACCCAGACCCCGTCGATGCCATCGCAAAGCCCTTCGACCTGGGCATCCTCGAGGCCGATCACGGCGGCCATTGCGCCTGGTGTGCGCGCTGCAGCAGCGGCCGTGGCCACGCCGCGTGCCTGCGTCAATCGAATCGCGTCGGCGATGCTCAGAATCCCCGAGGCGACCAGCGCCGCGTACTCCCCTGCCGAATGCCCAATCGAGACGTCCGCGGAAATTCCGGCCTCTCGAACAGCCGCCAGGCACGCCAGCGAGGCCGTCGTCAGAGCTGGCTGCGTGATCTCGGTCTGGTCGAGCAACTCCTTCGGTCCACTGCGACAGAGTTCGAGCAGGTCGGCACCGTAGGCCGCCGAGGCCTCGTCAAACACTGCTGCCGCGGCCGGCGAGGCTTCGGCGAAGGCAACACCCATACCCACGGCCTGCGAGCCCTGTCCTGGAAAGCAAAAAGCAGTTTTCATGCGGGTTCTCCCATCCAGCGAATCAGACACGTGCCCCACGCGAGGCCGCCGCCAAGTCCCATCATCAACAGGCGCTGGCCCGGCTGCAAGCGGCCGGTGCGCCACGCGTAATCGAGGCAGAGCGGAATCGACGCGGATGACGTGTTGCCATAGCGGTCGAGAGTAATCACGACGCGCTCGCTCGGAAACTTGAGGCGAGCAACCCCACTCTCGATGATGCGCAGGTTGGCCTGGTGCGGCACGAACAGGTCGATGTCGTCCTGCGTCCAGCCACCCGCCTCGAGCACTCGCTGCGTCGAGTCGACAATCGCCTGCGTCGCGAAGCGATAGACGACGTTGCCGTTCATGCGGATGTTGCGGTCAACAGGCTCGCCGTTGCGCGAGGTCAGGTCGCCGACCAGATCGCCGCCCTTCGAGCCGTCGACGCCGAGCTCGACCACCACGTTCTCTTTGGTGGGTGCCGCGCCCGCTCGGATAATGATCGCGCCTGCGCCATCGCCAAACAGGATGCATGTGCCGCGATCGTCCCAGTCGGTAATGCCGGAGAGCACCTCGCTGCCGATCACCATCACCGTCGTCGCTAGACCCGCATGGATCTGGGCGACCGCGTGGCCCAAGGCGTAGGCAAAGCCCGCGCAGGCCGCGAGCATGTCCACGGCACCCGCGCTATGTGCACCGATGTCGTCGGCCACGAGCGCAGAAATCGAGGGAAATGAGCGCTCGGGCGATGCCGTTGCCGTCAAGATCAAATCAATCTCCGCTGGGGCGATATCGGCGCGCTCCAGGGCCTGCCGCGCGGCGATGATCGCCAACGAGGTGACTGTCTGCCCCTCAGCAGCAATCCGGCGCTCGCGGATGCCGGTGCGCTCTTGGATCCAAGCATCGTCGGTCTCGACGCGCAGCGAGATCTCGTCGTTCGTCACCACGCGGTCGGGAATCGCGGCCCCGACAGCGATGATCGCCAAATCCGATTCGACCGCAGCGATCACGCGGGCGGCTCCGACAAGAGTCCGAAGGTCAGGACGCCTTCGACAGCCGGCTCATCGCCCACGGTGACGGTCGCGCGGACGCGACCAATCCGACCACGCAGCCGATCGACGTCGATCACCATGTCGAGCACGTCGCCCGGGCGCACGATGCGGCGAAAGCGGACGTCATCGATGCCTGCAAAGACGCCAAACTTGCCCTGGTGGTCGGGGTGCGTCAGCGCACAGATCGCCGCCACCTGAGCGGAGGCCTCAACCATCACGACACCCGGCACGATCGGATTGCCCGGAAAGTGGCCCTGGAGAAACCACTCGTCACCAGTGATCGTCCAGCGCCCATGGGCACGAACGCCTGGCTCGAGCTCGACGATCTCGTCGACGAAAAGAAACGGATCGCGATGCGGAATGATCGCCTGAATGGCGTCTCGGTCAAGCGCGGTCATCTCCGCCTCCAGAGTTCGGTGTGCGCGTACCAGCGGTCACAGGGGTATCGTAGCCGCGTGGACTCCTCCGCCTCGCAACGAGCGACGCCCCGCAACGTGATTACCCGCGCGAGTTGCCCGTCGACACAAGACATCGTGCGCGACGAGGCACTTGCTGGGGCACCCGCCGGAACGATCTGCGTGACGGATCATCAGACCGCCGGTCGCGGCCGACGCGGCCGAACCTGGAGCGATCCGCCCGGCAAGGCCTTGATGTTTTCGTATCTGGCTCGCCCGACGCGAGCCCTCGCCGAATTGAGCAGCCTGTCGCTTGTCGTTGGCATCGCCGTCGCCGAATCGCTGCCTGTCCCCACGCAGTTGCGCTGGCCAAACGACCTGGTGGTGGCCGGCGGCAAGATCGCCGGCATCCTCGTCGAGCTCGTGACGCCCGCCACTGGGCCGCCCTTCGCAATCATCGGCATCGGTATCAACGCGAACCTGACGCGCGACGAGTTGCCGCCGACGGATCGCCTACCGGCAACCTCCCTGCTGGTCGAAGGCGGCGTGGAGATTGACCGGATTGCCTTACTCGAGTCGCTTGCCGACCGACTCGATGCCGCGCTCGCTCTGTTCGACAGCGAGGGCCTGCCGGCGTTTCTCGCCCGCTACGCCGCGCTCGACGGCCTTGTCGACCACGCGTTGACCCTGCGCCTACCCGACGGCGAGCTCGCGGGCACTGCAGCGGGTATCGACCACACCGGCTGCCTCGTATTGACGCTCATCGATGGGTCGACGCAGAGCTTCGCCGCCGGCGAAGTCGAGCGCGTCCTCGACTAGCAATGCCTCAGAGGCGACATTTTGGGCCCGGGCCCAAAATGTCGCGTGCTACGACGCGTTGACAGTAAAGGTCACGGTCTGCTCGGCCTTCGCCTTGCTGCCCGGTGGGAAGAGGTCGAAGGTTACCGTCGCAGTACCAGCCGTGTCCGCCGAGAAGACCCACTGCTCGTGCGTGCCAACGCCGACCGCACCATCGCTCTGGGTCTCCAGAATATCGTCCGAGATCTGGACGTACCCCATCGGGTACGAGGCCACCCACGTGTAGCCAGTACTCGGATTGACGGGC
This sequence comes from Actinomycetota bacterium, assembly GCA_947481755.1. Taxonomy (GTDB): domain Bacteria; phylum Actinomycetota; class Thermoleophilia; order Gaiellales; family F1-60-MAGs149; genus F1-60-MAGs149. The sequence continues at coordinate 6,452 of CANKHS010000064.1, forward strand.
AGCTGGATCGTGACCGAATCGCCTGTTGCGACATCGATCGTGGTGTTGTCTTCGGTGTAGATCGTGCTGCCATCCGCCGCGGTGGTAGCAGCCGTTGTCGCCTCTGCGCTGGTGGTAACCACTTCGGTCGCCGTGGCCGTCTCCGTGACGGTTGTAGTGACCGTCGTCCCCGACGAACTGCCACCACAGGCGACGATGAGACCCGCGGCAACGAGTACGAGGGCACCATTAACGAGGAGGCGTAGACGCGTATTCATGATGTTCTCACTCTACCTCCGGTGCCTTCGCACCGGCCAAGAGTGCGATGGTTACTCGTCGTCCGAGTCGTCGTCGTCAGCGCTCTCGACGTCGTCTTCTTCGACGGGCTCAACGGTGTCGTCGTCTGCCTGGTCGTCTGGGTCGGCAACGTTGACGGCGTCCGCCAAGACGACGGTCTCCGTCGCAGCGGCCGTGCCATCTGGCGCATCGGCTCCATCCACCTCGTCGAGCTCGTCAATCGCATCGTCGGCCGGCACAATCGCGCAGGACGAGACCCGATCTTCTTCGCCGCGGATGCGTTGGACACGGACGCCCGAGGTCGAGCGACCCATCGAACGAACTTCGCCGACAGCCATGCGCGTAACGATGCCGCTGGCCGTCGTGACGATCAGGTCTTCCTCGCCCGTCACACAGTGCGCCGCCACGAGCGGGCCGCGATCGGCCTCGGCCTTGGCAGCAATCGTGCGGACGCCCTTGGCGCCGCGACCGGTCTCGCGGTACTCGGAGATCGGCGAGCGCTTGCCGTAGCCGCCCTCGGTGATGACGAGCACGTCGTCGCCCTCTTGGGGCACGCGCAGTG
>CANKHS010000065.1 GCA_947481755.1 Actinomycetota bacterium
CTTTTTTGTCAGATCATCGCCGGCGAGATTCCCGCACTGCGGGTTGCCGAGACTGAGCGTGCGATGGCCTTCATGGATATCTTTCCCGCTACGCCAGGCCACGCACTCGTCGTGCCGCGTGCGCACGCCGTGGACGCTCTCGCTGCCTCTGCTGAGGATCTGGGTGCCTGCATGGCCTTAGCCGCGCAGGTGGGGCGTGCGGCTGAAGCCGAGCTCGGTGCGGAGGGCGTGGTCTTCCAGACGCTCGCGCGCCCTGCCGCGGGACAGACAGTTTTCCACGTGCACATTCACGTGATTCCCCGCCGGACCGACGATGGATTCGCGTTTCCCTGGCCCTCCGTGGCCGGCGATCTCGCCGAAATCGAGTCGTACGCGCAGCGTCTGCGAGTGGGCGTCGAGAACGCCTAGTTCGTGGCCTTTGCGTAGTCGCTGAGCTTGTAGTCGCCCGGGCGGGCAATTGAGGGTGGGCCCATGCGCAGCAGCTCGGGCACGGTCACGGAGCGCAGCCCGCGCGCGACGAGCCCGTCCAGAATCATCGGCAGCGCGTTGACGGTGACCTGCCGATTCATCGTTCCGTCATGAAGCAGGATGATTGCGCCGGGCTTGAGAGCGGGCGAGTTGAGAATGTTGTTGGCAATCGTGCGCGAGTCGTGCAGAGCCCAATCATTGCTGTCAATCGTCCACAAGATGGGCATCATGCCGCGACTACGGACCCACTCATTCGTCTTCTCCGTGAAGTCCCCGAACGGCGGACGCATGATGGTCAGGTTGTGCCCCGTCTCCTTTTGGATCGCAGCCTGCGTGTCACCAATCTCTGTCTTCAGTCCTGCTGCGTTGAGACTCGGAAGGCTGGCGTGCGACCACGTGTGATCACCCACGACATGGCCGTCAGCCACAATCGCCGCGAGAGCGCCAGGGTTGTTGGCGATGTTCTGTCCGATCACGAAAAACGTCGCGTGCATGCGGTAGCGCTTGAGCAGAGCCAGAACATCCCACGTCTGCTGGCCGGGTCCATCGTCGAACGTCAACGCGACTGAATTGCCGGCGCCCGTGCCGGAATTGACGCCGTCACCGGCGGGAACCTTATTGGCAAATTGTCCAATGCTCCAAAGGCGCTGCTCGACTGCGTCGGCGGCTTTCGCGCCCTCGAGCGCACCCTTCGCCGCCTTCTCGGCCGCTCGGTCGATGGCCGATTGCGACGTGAGAGACTGCTCGGCGGCCGATCCCGAATCGCCAGGACGGAAGGCGTAGACGAGCGCCACGAGGACGATCAACCCACCAATGACGACCAACACGCCGCGGCGGCGACGCCGGATAGCCGCGTCGCGTGCGGGGGTGCGTTTCGTGATCCTCCCGTCAGGCACGGCCTAACGATATCGCAGCGGGAGAATGACGTCAGCGAGCGGGATTGCTATTCCCACTCGATCGTGCCGGGCGGTTTGGAGGAAATATCGAGTGCCACCCGGTTGACGCCATCGACCTCGTTGATGATGCGCGTCGAAATGCGCTCGAGGAGGTCGTACGGCAGGCGTGCCCAGTCGGCCGTCATCGCATCCTCACTGGTGACCGCACGAATGATGATTGGATAGTCATAGGTGCGGGCATCGCCCATCACCCCCACGCTCTTGATTGCCGGCAGGACTGCGAAGCTCTGCCACAGCTGGCGGTACCAGTCGGCCGCGCGAATCTCTTCCTGCAGGACCGCATCGGCATGGCGTAGGATCGAGAGGCGCTCCTCGGTGACGTCGCCAATGATGCGAATGGCGAGCCCCGGCCCGGGGAAGGGCTGGCGCCAGACCATTCGCTCTGGCATACCGAGCTCGATGCCGACCTGACGGACCTCGTCCTTAAACAGCAGCCGAAGGGGCTCACAGAGCTCAAGATCCATATCGTCGGGTAGGCCGCCAACGTTGTGGTGCGACTTGATCTTGGCTGCGGTCTTGGAGCCAGATTCGATGACATCTGAGTAAAGCGTGCCCTGCACGAGAAACTTGACGCCCTCGAGACGCTTGGATTCGTCCTCGAACACGCGGATAAAGGTCTCGCCGATGATCTTGCGCTTCTGCTCGGGGTCAGTGACTCCCGCGAGCAGATCAAGAAACCGCCGTTGCGCCTGAACGTGTACGAGCGGCACTTTGTAGTGCGAACCAAACGTCTCGACGACCTGCTCGGCCTCGCCCTCACGCAGCATCCCGTGGTCGACAAACACACAGGTCAGTTGATCCCCAACTGCGCGGTGGACGAGCAACGCGGCCACGGCAGAATCGACGCCGCCGGAGAGGCCGCAGAGCACGTTCTGATCGCCGACCTGAGCTCGGATCCGAGCGATCTGTTCGTCAATCACGTGTTGCGCCGTCCACGTTCCGTCTTGGCCGCAGACGTCGTAGGCGAAGCGCTCGAGCATGTCGGTGCCGGCAGGTGTGTGAATGACCTCGGGATGGAATTGCACTGCGTGCAGGCGTCGTTCGAGATTCTCCATCGCGGCAATCGGGGCGCCGGGTGTGCTGGCAGTGGCGCGGAATCCGTCTGGCAACCTTGTGACCGAGTCGTTATGGCTCATCCAGCACGAGTGCGCCGGCGGAATGCCTCTGAAGAGCGCCGCATCCGTCTGGACCTCGAGTTCCGTCTTGCCAAACTCCCCCGCACCAGAACCGCCGACCTCGCCACCGAGGGCTTGTGCCATCGCCTGCATGCCGTAACAGATACCGAGCACGGGAATACCGAGCTCGAAGATCGCGGGGTCAAGGACTGGCGCACCGGGCTCATTGACACTGGCCGGCCCACCCGACAACACGATGCCGACGGGATTGCGCGCGGCAATCTCCGCCACGGGCATATCGTGGGGCACCAATTCGGATAAGACCCGCCGCTCGCGAATGCGACGGGCAATCAGCTGTGCGTACTGCGCCCCGAAGTCGAGGACGATGATCGGTCGGTCAGAGGGCATTGACGGTTAGCGCGACATTCCGATGCCCTGCTCACGCTGCAGCTTCTTGCCTTCGGTCTGCAGCGATGGCGCCACCATGATCTCCGCCTTCTGGAACTCGTGGATTGTCTCGTAGCCGGTTGTGGCCATCGAGGTCCGGAGGGCTCCCATCAGGTTGAGTGTGCCGTCGTTTTCGTTTGCCGGCCCGAGCAAGACCTGCTCGAGTGAAGCTACCTGAGTCGTGCGAACTCGCGCGCCACGCGGCAGCGTGGCGTGGAACGTGGCCATGCCCCAATGGGTGCCGCGACCAGGCGCCTCGAAGGCGCGCGCAAGCGGCGATCCGATCATCACGGAGTCGGCACCGCAGGCGATGGCCTTGGCGATGTCGCCGCCAGTCCGCATACCGCCATCGGCGATCACGTTGACGTACTGTCCCGTCTCCAAAAGGTGCTGGACCCGGGCCGCCGAGGCGTCCGCGATGGCGGTTGCCTGCGGCACACCAACACCGAGCACGCCGCGTGTGGTGCAGGCAGCACCCGGACCGACACCGACGAGCACGCCGGCGGCACCGGTGCGCATCAGGTGCAAGGCCGTCTGGTAGCTGGCGCAACCGCCAACGACGCACGGAATGCCGACGTTGGCAATGAACTCCTTGAGATTGAGTGGCTCGACGCTGCGCGAGACATGCTCGGCAGAGACCACGGTGCCCTGAATCACGAGCACGTCGAGGCCAGCGGCAACAATCGCCTCCCAATGGTCACGGACGCGTTGGGGGGTTAGCGAGGCGGCCGTAATGACACCAGCGGCCTTGATCTCCTTGACGCGCCGTGCCATCAGGTCGAGATCGAGCGGCTGCTCGTAGATCTCTTGCATGCGCTTGGTCGCCGTCTCGGGCGGAAGCGTGGCGATCTCTTCGAGCATCGCGTCGGCGTCGGCGTAGCGGCCCCACAGACCTTCGAGGTTGAGGACACCGAGACCGCCCAGCTTGCCGATCTCGATTGCCGTGGCGGGCGAGACGACGCCGTCCATGGCAGAGGCCAGCAGTGGCAGTTCAATCAGATAGGGGCCGAGTTTCCAACCGATATCCACATCCTCGGCGTCGCGCGTGCGCCGCGAGGGCACGATGGCAATGTCGTCAAACCCGTAGGCGCGTCGCGCCTTTTTTCCCCGTCCAATTTCGATCTCCACCGCGTTGATCGTGTCCTTTCGGCGTCGTGGCGCCCGCGGGCTTCACGATCGCGCTGAGTAGGTGCTGCCTGCTCTGCACACTAGTCGCGGCTTCGGACGTCGGGGCTAGGTGCCCTTCCCCAGTGCCCGTGGCGGTTAGCGCAGCGCGAGTTCGTGGAACGTGGTGTTCGCGAGTTGTCGCTTGACTTCGCGCAGATCGAAGCGCGCCGCACCGGCAACCAACGTGCTCGCCGTGCCACAGGCAACGCCGTAGCGGAGACCCTCTTCCGCTGATCCGCCACGCATGCGCGAACTGAGATAGCCGGCCAGCAGCACATCGCCTGCCCCGACCGTGCTGAGGACTTCAACGCGCGGCGCCTGGACTTGGTACCGACGCGTCTGGCCGCCCTCGCGAAGCAACGCCGCGACACCTGTCTCGGTGGTGATCAGCACGTTGCGGACGCCCATATCGGCGATCTCGTCCAGTGCGGCTACCACATCGCTCGCACCGCCGAACTCGTGCCCAACAAGATCCTCGGCCTCGCGCTGGTTTGGGGCGACCAAATAGGGCTCAGCGCCGACGCCCTGGCGCAGCGGTTCTCCCTCAGAGTCGAGGATGAGGTGTGTACCGCTCTTACGTAGACGTTTGATCGCTTCGGCGTACCAATCTTCCGAGACGTCGCGTGGCAGCGACCCGGCTAGGACGACGGCGTAGGCATCGCGTGCGAGGTACTCCAGGCGATCGAGCAACGCCTCGAGCTCCTGCACCGTGACGCTTGGACCGTTCTCGATGATCTCCGTCTGCCGGCCATTGGTCGGATCGATCAGCACCGTCGAACTGCGCGACTCACCGGTGATCGAGACGAAATCGCTGAGGATGCCCTCGGCCGCGAGTTCGCGCAAGATGCGCGCTCCCGTCTCGCCACCAACGAGGCCGGTGGCAATGACCGGCTCGTGCAGGATCCGTAGCGCGCGCGCAACGTTGATGCCCTTGCCACCCGGCGCGACGAGTCCTTGCGCGCCACGATGGCGCATACCAAGCTGCATGCTCGGAACCTGAATCGTCTTGTCGAGCGCGGCGTTAGGTGTGACGGTGATAATCATGCAGGGTGGGAGCGTAGTGGTTTCGCGCTACCGGAGTCGGATCTTGGCGTGAACAGACAGCGCCATTGGGTTGACGTTGGGATTCAGTTGCAGGATGTAGTCGGTCGTTATGCCGTAGCGCTCGGCGATCGCCGAGAGCGTGTCGCCCTTACGAATGCTGTACGTCGTGGGTACCGACGCGTCCACCGTGATCGACGGCGTGGTCGCAGTCACGGACTGCTCCGGCGGCCCCGGTGGTGGTGTTTCGAGTGCACCACGAACCACCACGAGCGAGATAGCCGCCACGGCGATCAGCCCGAGCGGCGCGAGGATCGTCCAGACGGAAAACTGGCGCTCTGCCATGGCACTCATCGTACCGCTGTTGGTCGGCCCCTAGTGAACGACTGTGGCGATGGCCTGGTGATGAGCGCGCGCGGCCTCAGCGACTGCGCCCTGCCACGGACGATCCGTCTCGCGCCACGCCTCGCTCACGGAGCGAGCAGCGACCACGAGTCCGCCAGCGGGGCCGTTTTCAAATGCTGGACCGAGATCTTCGATGCGCCCACCTTGCGCCCCAACCCCTGGTAGCAATAGGGGTGCAGTCGGCATGCGATCGCGCGCCGCGCGAACGACAGCAGGCGCCGTCGCACCGATCACGGCACCAACGGAGGCGATCCCACTCGGCCCGGTGCGCTCTGCGCCCCAGGCTGCGATCCAGTCGGCGACGCGCTCCCAGACCTGCCCCCCACTCGTCAACTCCTGCTCTTCGAGTTCTGCGGCGCCAGGATTTGACGTGCGCGCGAGGATGAACAGGCCGGCGCCCATTCGATCGGCGACGGCGAGAAACGGTTCGACGGTGTCGGGACCCATGTAGGCATTGATCGTGACCGCATCCGCCAGCGGCTCGGTTTCGCCTGGACGAAGACCAATCCACGTCTCTGCGTAGGCCGTGGCCGTACTGGCGATATCGCCGCGCTTGGCGTCGGCAATAATCAACAAGCCTTGTTCACGGGCGGCAGCACAGACTGCGTCGAGTGCGCTCAGCCCGTAGCCACCGTAGAGCTCAAACAAGGCAACTTGCGGCTTGATCGCCACGCAGTAGGGAGCAACCGCCTCGACCAGGGCCACCGCGTAACGCTCGACCGCACGGGCGTGTCCGGAGCGCGAATCGGCGAGACCACGCGTTATCTCGCTCGGAAATGGACCGCGGGGGTCGATCCCGACACAGAGCGAACTTCCGGTTGTCTTTACCTGAGTGGCGAGTCGCTCGCCAAACGCCTGTCGCATGGAAGTTCCTTCCCGGAAAAGCACTGTGGCCGCCCCTCTCGAAGAGAGGAACGGCCACATAGCCTAGCCAGCCGCGGCGAACCGCGGTGTTTGCGGCATCAGCCGCCCTTGACACTTGCCTTCAGCTGCGAACCGGCCGAGAACTTCGGCACCTTCGTCGCTGCAATCTGAACCTTTTCGCCGGTGCGGGGGTTCACGCCCATGCGCGCTGCGCGAGCCTGAACGGTGAACTTGCCGAAGCCGGTGAAGACCACGTCGCCGCCACGCTTGAGCGTGCCGGTGATGGTGTCGAGCATCGCGTCAACAGCGGCGCCAGCGTCCTTCTTGCTGAGACCCGTCTGCTCTGCGATCTGATCGATGAACTCTGCTTTCGTCATAGTGACCTCCAAGACGTTTGTGAACGAGCGGAACGTACCAACCCGATCGGACGGACTTTCGCTCAACGATGCGGGATCGCGCCGGTCGGCGGTCCTTCTACCTCCGAGGACCGGCGGAAACGTGATCGTCCGAGTCTTGACGGGTTCGCCACAGCCTCATCCGAAAAGGGCTTAGTTATGCGAAATCCGCGCAATTAAGCGCGCGATACGTCTCCCCGTAGGCCCGGCCCGGTCGACCGATTTTCGCTCTGCTAAGCCGAAAAGAAACGCCGCTCTAGCGCCCGAGTCGGAGGGCGTCCGCGTCGAGCAATCGCTCAAGTCGCACGCCCATCTCGGCCATTGCCTCCGCGCCGCCCTCGCCACGGTCAACGACGCAA
>CANKHS010000066.1 GCA_947481755.1 Actinomycetota bacterium
GCGGTCTGATCCTGATGGGCTCTGGCCTCTACGGCAACGCGATTCGTGTCCTCGTGCCGATGGTCGCCACGCAAGAGGATCTCGATGAGGGCTTCGCAATCCTCGAGGAGTCGTTGGCCGACGCGTTCTCTGGTCGCTAAATCGTTGGCCGGCGTGTTTGCTGGTTGCTAAATCGTTGGCCGGCGTGTTCGCTTGTTACTAGGTCACGAATGTCCAGAAGGGGTCAGGCCCGATCTGGACATTTGATAGACGAGCTAGCTCGTCATCCAATGTCCAGATCGTGCCTGACCCCTTCTGGACATTCGTGGCGGCAGAAGCGGTGCGCGACGCGAGGCGAGCCGCGTTGCGACAGACCCTAGTTCGTTACAAATGCCACCAGTTTGCAGGGGTTTTTTCACACATTTGTGGAAAATCGGTGATAGGTTCAGAGGCGAATGCAGAACTCGCGGAGCACTTTGCTCCGACCGGTGGTATCGCTTCTCGCGCTGTTGGTCGTTGCCTTGATGATGGTCATTGCCCCTGGCGTGGCTGCCGCGCGGCAACACCCGCTGGCGTATTCGCGGGCGATTCTGGCACTGCGTCACCTCGATGCGCAGATGGCGGCGGCAACCGCTTCGCTCCGTCACATCGACGACCGCCTCGGATCGAAGCAACGTCAACTCGACAGCGCCCGTGATCGTGAGCACGGCGCCACGCTGGCCGTCAACGCGGCACGCGCACAGCTCGCCGTTCGCTCAGTTGAGGCGTTTCGCGCCGGTGATCAACTCACCGTCAGCGAACTAATGCGCGGTGACGAATCTCCATCCGAACTCGAATCGCGATTTGTCGATCCCAGGGGGCTCGACGCACTCGATGTCACAACCGCTCAGGTGGAATTGACGTCGCTCCGGCGTCAGCTGCACACGCTTGACGTCGCCACCGCTGCGTTACGTGCCGACCGTGCGTATGCACGGGCCTTGATCGCACAGGCGCGCAGTACGCGAGGCATGGTGCTCGATGGCCTGACGATGAACGTCCGTGCTGACGTACTCGCCGCAGAGAAGTCCTTTGGCCGTCATGCGGTGCGAAAGCACGCCTCGAAAAGGCTTGCCGTCAGTGCCACGCCGTTCCAAGCACCGGTGGCTGCGGGCGGTAATGGCACGGCGCTCGTTGCGCTTCTCGAGCAGACGACACAGAGCCCAGCCGCCTCTGGCGTGGGCGCTGTAGCCGCATCGTTCGCACTCACACAGTTGGGTCGTCCCTATCACTGGTCTGGGCATTCGCCGACGACGGGTTTCGATTGTTCGGGTCTTGTTTCGTGGGCATATGGCAAGGCGGGCGTTGAAATTCCGCACCAGTCGGCCGCGATCTTTGCCTTGGGCGCGCGCATTCCCATGGCTCAGGCGGTGCCGGGCGATGTCGTGTCGTTCGGTGGGGAGGGACACGTCGGGATTTACCTTGGTGGTGGGCTCTACGTCCACTCGCCGCAGACGGGTGACGTGGTGCGGGTCGAAAACGTCTTTGCCCACGGTGGGATTGATGGCATCGTCCGTATCGCCTGAGTCTTCCCGACTGGACCTGCCAACCGCTGCTAGCCTTCGTGGTGGATGTTGAACGCCCGGAGTACCCACCTCCGGCCCGTCGTATCGCTCCTCGCGCTTATCGTCGTGGCCACGATCGCCGGCTTGATGCCGGGAGCCGCGCATGCCGATCGGCTTGCCAGCGCGCGCGCCGAGGCGAACCAGGCGCAGGCCGATCTGCAGGTACTCGATGACAAGGTTGGCATGGCTGCCGAGGCCTACAACGCTGCCCAGCAGCAACTCGACGAGACGAACGCCAAGATCGACGAGAACCAGATAATTCTCGCGACCTCAAAGTCGAACCTGCACGTGTCTCGTCAAGAGTTGTCGCGCATGCTCATCGATGCGTATCGTCAGGGCAATCCCGACCTCATCGCGTTTCTCTTGAACGCAAATTCGATCGACAGCCTGGTCGACCAGAGTCGCTTTGTGCAACGCATGACCAACCATGCCGAGGGTGTCGTGCGCGACGTCCGCCGCTATTCCTCTGAGGTGAGGAAGCGCGAGCAGGCCCTCGAAGACGAGCGATCGGCACGCCAAGCTGCGGTGCAGGCGCGCGCTGAGCAAGAGGCGAGCGTGCGCAAGGCGTTGGCCGAGCGCCAGCGGTTGTTGAATTCGCTGAGCAGCGAGATTCGGGGCATTCTCGCGCAGCGCGAAGCGGCTCAACGGGCTGCTGATGCGGCGCGTGCGGCGAAAGCTGATGCCGTACTTGCGGCAGCCTCGACAATTGCCGGCGGCTCGGACGTTTCGATCGGTGGGTCTGTCGCGACCGACTCTGTCGCTCCTGAAGCGTTCGATACGGGGTCATCCCAGAGCGTTGCCATCCCTGCACCACCGTCGTCATCGGTCGGAGGGAGTGCCGCCTCTGTCGCGCTCGGTCAGCTCGGTACGCCGTACGTTTGGGGTGGTGGCGCGCCAGGTGGCTTCGATTGTTCGGGCCTGATTGCCTGGGCCTACGCCCAGGTCGGCGTTTCGCTGCCGCACTATGCCGCTGCGCAGTACGCGATGGGCACGCCGGTGCCGATGGACGCACTCGAACCGGGCGATCTGATCTCGTTCCACGGCTCCGGGCACATTGGCATGTACATCGGTGGTGGCCAGTACGTCCATGCGCCACAGACGGGCGACGTCGTCAAAGTCTCGACACTTGCTGACCGGTCCGACGCCGATGGCGCTGTCCGAGTCGGCTAGTACCGATCTCAGCGCAAACGACTACTTCTTCAAGATCAGTGTCGTCAACACGACGTTCTTGACCTTGTTGCCCGCCCAATCCTTGGCATCGGCACGAATTGAGTAGCGGCCTGGCTTCGGTGGCAGCGACAGCTTGATCGCGCTGGCACCCGAAGCGACGCTGATTACGGCTGGGCCAACCCCTGCCGATTTGCCCTTCTTCGTGAAGATGCGCACGGTCAGCGTGACCGGCTTGTCGCGCGTGATCCTCAACTTGATGAAGGGCTTTTGCTGTTTAAACTTCTTGAGTTTGAGCGGCTTGGGCGGCTTCGCCGGGCCCGTAATCACAGGTGGGGTTTTCAGATCCGCTGTGAATTTGTTGCCCATGTCCGTGAAGGCGGTATCGCCTGTGATCTGGCCGAGATCCTTGAGCTGTGTGGCCATCAGAGTCATGTACTTGACGGGTGCGTCCTCGCCGATCGCATAACGACCCCAGCCACCGGTGTCGTAGTTTGGGAGCACGGCTTTCGTGGTCGCGACACTGCGGTTGAAGGCGTCGGCGAAGCCGTCATCGCCCGTGGCATCAGCGAGATCGTTCATCGCAAGGACCGTCTGCATGTGCCCATTGAGGACGCGATAGGACGGCGCGAAGACATAGAGCGGAAACCAGAGCCCATTGTTTTCGACGGTAATCCCATCGGCCAAGGCGCCGTTACCGAACCGCACGGCCGTATCGAGGAACGTGTCGTCGCCCGTGCGGTTCCAGACGTCAACTCCAGCAGAGGCCGCAACGCCCTCCGCCATCGCACTCTGCCAGTTCGGGGAGGTGCCCATCCACGAGAACAGGTACGGGAGCGTGTACCTATCGCCGTCTGTGAGCACGATCTTCTGAGCGTTCGTCATCGCCACGCCGACACCGCCCTCCGAGGCAATGCCCTGGCCCGGCTCGAGAATCGCAAAGTACGTACCGAGGGGCTGGATGCGCAGGCCTTGACCGGTGTAGCTCTCGTACGTGACGCCATCGATGCGGATGCGTGTGCCTGACGAAGGCACCGCGTGGCTCGCGAGGTACGTCACGTTCGTCTGCAGCTCGAGAAACACGATGCGGGCGAGTGCGGGACTGAAGGCCGCCTGATTACCGATCTGCGTGGCGCTCTTGATGATCGCGTTGAGTGCCTGTGCTCGGGAGCCACCCAGACGGGCAGCGAGCGCACGTGCATCGGCAAGCGTCTTGAGGTCAGCAGACCGGTCGGCGGCGGGGACGTTGACGCGCGCAAGGGACTGCGGAAGCGTCCCGGCCGAGGCCGAGCCAACGCAAAGCAACGCGCCGACGACAGCGGCAAGGGAGACAAGCACACGAATACGCACTACCCTCAGGCTATCAGCGGATCTGGCCGCCATCGTTTCGGCTTAGTCGATTTGCAGTGTCATGACCGGAGTGCTCACCGATCCGCTGCTCTCACTCGGCGAACTCGACGTCGTCGAGGAGCCCGCGGTCGTTGGCGCGGGCGCTCCACTTCCATCCTTGGCGTTTGATGCTGACGTCACCACCTCGAGCTTGCCTTTGCTGGAGCCAATGAAATAGCCGGTGACGTCGACGGACTCGCCAGGATCCAGACCATCAATGTTGGCAGTACCGGCCCCAACGATTGTGTCGCCGTCCCGCACAATTGCCTGTACGACGAGTTGCTCTTGGCGGACGTCCGTGTTGTTCGTGACGGTGGTCGTCCACGAGTCGCCGAAATCCGGGTCGGGTACGAGTACCGGTTCGGTAGTGGCGAGATTGTCGGGCGCGTCGATCGGCAGGAGTTCGCCACCGACGACAATTTCCGCCGTCGCTGGCGTACCACTGAGCAGAATCTGATCGTTGACGTAATACGCAGATTTGCCACCCTGAACCGAGGCCAAGTGAATCAGGATTGGCAGGGCTCCCGGAATGTTGTTGGTGCCGACCTCCGTACCCGCCGCATCGAACAACTTGACTTCGATCGGTGCCCAGAGCAACGACGAGCCGGCGGCCTCAGCGGAAACCTTGATCACGACGGCTGCGGTGGTGCCATCGGCAGACGGGATGATGGCGAGTGCTTCGGCGGTGACGCCTGCGACTTGACTCATCTTGGCGGCGTTGACCTCGGTGATCGGCCCGGCCTCTTTGCGAGCCTGTTCGGCCTGATCAAACGTGCTCTGGCAGCCGGTAACGAGCGCACCACAGGCGAGTAGGGCAACGAGGCAAAACAGGCGCATCGGTCTGGTGCTAGCCGAAGATACCGGCGACGAAGTCGCGCGTTGATTGCTCGCGGGGAGTTTCGAAGATCTGCTCAGCGGGACCCTGCTCGATCAGGTCACCGTTGAGCAGGAAGGCTGCGTAATCAGCGATGCGACGAGCCTGGGCGAGATTGTGCGTGACGATGACGACGGTCAGCGAGCCTGCCAGCTGCACGATCAGCTCTTCGATCCTCGCGGTGGAGCGCGGGTCGAGGGCCGAACATGGCTCGTCCATCAAAAGGACCTCGGGGTCGGCAGCCAAGGTTCGTGCAATGCAGAGACGCTGCTGCTGGCCACCCGACATCGACAGGGCACTGCGATTGAGGTCGTCTTTGACCTCGTGCCAGAGGCCTGCTCGCTCGAGCGCGTGCTCGACCTGCGGCATCAACGAGGTGCGCGTCGGGCGTCGATGGGCCTGTTCGCGGATTGCGAAGGCGACGTTGTCAAAGATCGACATTGGGAACGGGTTTGGCTGCTGGAAGACCATGCCCACCCGGCGCCGTAAAAGGTTGAGGTCGACTTTGGGGCCGTAGATATCATCGCTATCGAGCAGGACCTTGCCGTCGATCTTGGCCGTCGGAGCGAGCTCGGTCAGGCGATTGAGGCTTCGAAGTAGTGTCGTCTTGCCGCAGCCGGATGGCCCGACGAGTGCGAGGACGCCACCACGAGGCGCATCGAGGTCTACGCCATGCAGAATCTCGCTCGAGCCGTAGGACACGCGCAGGCCGCGGATGGCAATTGCGAGATCGCGTGGGTCGGCGATGTGCTGGCGTGGTGGTGGGGGTGCGTCGAGATCAGCTGTGACTGCCACCGCCGCCGCCCCGACTCCCGCGAGCACGGGCTCGGCAACCACGGCAATTTCGGTGGGGTCACTCGCAATTCCGGCTGCACGGTGATCACTCGTAGCGTCCAAGGCATGGCGCCATTCCTGCGCCTGGGCCTTTTCGTAGGCGGCATCGACCGGGGGAGTGTTGTCGTTGGAATCCATTACTGCCTTCCGATCTTGCGCTGACCAAGCCGGCCGAGCGCGATGTTGACGATAAAGACGAGAGCGAACAGCACGAGTGCAGCGCCGTAGGCCTTACCTTCGGCGTTGCCCTCGCCAGCGGGCGAGGCGAAGTAGACGTAGGTTGTGAGGGTCGAGCCCGTGCCGTGCAGAAAATCGAGGAAGTTCTGGGGCTCGTACCAGCCGGGCTGAGGTGGTTCGAGGACCGCACCGCCGAGCAAGATCCAGACGATGGCGGTGTCACCGGCAATGCGGCCCATGCCGAGGATCGTGCCGGTGGCAATGCCGGGCTTAATCGATGGGAAAACCACCTTCCGAATCGTCGCAAAGCGTGTCTTGCCAAGGGCATATGCGGCTTCGCGCTGCACGTTGGGCACCTGTGAGATAGCGGCCTGTGTCGAGCGCACGATCGGTGGTAACGCGATTAGGGCCATCATCAGCGCTGCACAGAAGTACGACTTTGCTGTGGCCATGCCTGAGGTCTGCACCTCACTGGAGAGAAAGACCATCGACGGGCTCGAGAAGATCGCCAGACCGAAGAGTGCGAAGACGATACTGGGCACACCGAAGATCAGATCGATGGCGGTGTCGGTGCCCTGCTTGAGCCATTTCGGCTTGCCGTGCTCACCAAGGAAGACGGCGGTCATCAGCCCCAGCGGCAAGGCAATCGCGGTACCCATGGCGGTGATGATGAGTGTGCCGATCAGGGGCGCAACAATGCCGCCCGCGACACCGATCTCGATCGAACCTGGCGCAGGGTTGGTGGTCAGGAAGGCCCAGTCGATGTTGCGCAGCCCGTTGACGAGGAGCCAGGCGACAATGCCGAAGACGACGGACGTCAGGAAGAGGCCAGAGGCCCAGGCCCCGTAGTAGCCGATGCGATCGCTCAGCCGAACGGGCATCTCAGTGACCTCCCAGGCGCTTCTGGGCGCTCGCCGAGGCGATCTTGGCTCCGATCGTCAGCGCTGCTGTCGTGATAAACAGCACGACGCCGATCGCAAAGAGGTTGGCCTTGAGGACGTCACCACTGAAGCCCTCGGAATAGTCGACCACCGTTGCGGCCAAGGGACGCACGGGCTCGAAGAAGAACCAGACGCCATCCAGTGGGTTCGGCACGAAGGCAATACCGCCGCCGGCCATCGAGACCGCAATGGCTTCACCCACGGCGCGCCCGATTGCGAGTGAC
>CANKHS010000067.1 GCA_947481755.1 Actinomycetota bacterium
GATCGGGTCGCTGATGCCGTCAGTGATCGCGGAGGTCGGCGTGTTGTGATCGGCCGTCGCAAGTGTGCGGTCGGGGCGACGGACACCACGACCGGCGAGGCGGAGGCTCTCAAAGGCCTGAGGGGTCGTCACTTCGTGGATCAGGTGCAGGTCGATAAAGAGCAGGTCGTTATCGATGACATGCGAATCCCAGATCTTCTCGTAGGTCGTGCGTCCCACCGCGGCGCTCCTTCTGCTGCTTACGTAGCGGAACGCTACCAGCGTCAAGGACGTATCCTGCCGGTATGTCCGACTCGCGGCCGCCGAAGTTGATCCAGCGCTGGGAGAACCTCGAGATGGGGCTCCAGTTTTTGATCGCATTCATCGTGCTGATCCCGGTCATCTCGGTTCTGCATTGGACAGCACTCAACCAGCCGCTCGCCCGTGGGGCCGTCTACGGTGTGTTCTGGGCACTTCCCGCAGCCTTCTTGATTTCTATCGCTTCGCAAAACGAGCGACGTAAGCGCCGCGAGGCACTCGCTGCGAAAGACGAGTCGGGCGACTCGTGATTCCCTCCACAGCCCTGATCGTTCGAAGGAGTTCCATATGAGCGAAACAGCGCCATCGGGCCAGCCCGTCCAGACCGATCGTCGCATGTGGCTGACGCTGTTTGCGATGTGCTTCGCGCTGTTCATGATCATGCTCGACAACACGGTCGTCAACGTGGCGCTGCCGACGATCCAGAGCGATCTCAATCCGACGCAGAGCCAATTGCAGTGGATCATCAACGCCTACATCCTGGTCTTCGCCGCGCTGATCCTGCTCGGTGGCAAGCTCGGCGATCGCTTCGGCCGCAAGAAGCTCTTTATCGTTGGTGTGATTGGCTTTACGGTCTGGTCGGCGGCGTGCGCGCTCGCCACGACGACAGATCAGCTGATTGTGTTCCGCGCGCTGCAAGGCACCGGCGCCGCGATTATGAACCCGCTCTCGCTGTCGATCCTCGTCGCTACCTTCCCGCGCCCGAAGTTGCCTCAGGCGATCGGGATCTGGGCAGGTATCTCCGGACTCGGGCTGGCGCTCGGACCATTGGTTGGTGGGTTCCTAACCGAGCACGTCGGCTGGAGTGCGGTCTTCTGGATCAACGTGCCGATTGGCATCATCGCGCTCGTCGCCGTGGTGTTCGCCGTGCGCGAGTCGCGCGATGAGACCGTCAAGAGCCTCGATGTGGTCGGTACCGCGCTGGTGACTGCGGGGCTATTTGGGCTCACGTACGCACTGATTGGGACGAGTGACAATGCCTGGGTCTCGGTACGCACGCTCGGCCTCCTCGGTCTCTCGGTTGCCTTATTGGTGGCCTTCGTCTGGTGGGAATCTCGCCACAAGGAACCGATGGTGCCACTCGGATTCTTCAAGAGCCGCGTTTTCTCGACGTCGATCATCGTCGCGGTACTCGTTGGCTTTGGGCTCTACGGATCACTGTTCGTGGTCACCCTCTATATGCAAAACATTCGCGGCTACAGCGCGATCGACGCTGGTATCCGCACGTTGCCGTTGACGATGGCAGTGATGTTTGTTGCGCCGCTCGCGGGCAAACTCAACGCCCGGCTCGGCTCAGCACGCCTGATGGGGAGTGGTATGGCGATGGCGTGTGTCGCGATGTTGGGGCTGAGTATGCTCGAGTTCGATAGCCCGTATTCGCATATCTGGCCGTTCTACTTGCTGCTCGGTGCGGGCATTGCTCTGACGATGCCAGCGATGAGCGCTGCCGCGATGGGTGCGATCGACCCCCGCAAGGCCGGTGTTGGTTCGGGCGTGCTGAACGCGGCTCGACAGGTTGGTGGCGCGCTCGGTATTGCCGTGCTCGGTTCGGTTGCGGCGACCATTACCACCAACGCCTGGCAGCAGAAGACGCAGGGCATGGGGGGCGTGATTGTGGCGAAGGCCGATCTCCTGACGCAGCTCGTCGAGGGTGCGCAGGCTCAGGCGGTCAATGCGCTGGCTGGTCCGAAGGCGATGCAGCTGGCGATGGAGTCGTGGATGGAGGGCTTCCATGCCTCGGTGCTCGCGGGCGCGTTCCTGATGGCAACGGCCGTCGTGGTCGTCATCGTCGGTTTCCGTGGCGTTGCGAAGCCACAGGCCGTCCCGGTGATGGACTCGTCCGACACGCCACCGCCGGTCGCCGTCGAACTCTAAAACGTCGTCGTCGCGAGGCGACGGCGATACTCGAGTACGAGTGGGTCGTCGATTGGTCGCTCGGCAAAGACACCGATAAAGATGCGCCGGATGGTGTCGAGCCGCTCTGCGTCCGCTGTGTCGATCATGGCGACCATGCCATCGAGCGAGCTCTCGAGGTCTGTCGTAAACGTCTCGAGGCAGGCGGCGAGTTCGGGGTCGGTAGCGGGGTTGGAAAGCACGCGTGAGCGCTCGAAGACGCCACCGCCGATTGGGTGGTGCGCGACAGTAAGGAGCCAGAGATGCGCCTCGAGTGGGTCGCCACGGTCGAGCATAAGGCGGCCGAGTGCAATCGTCAGCGATGGCTCGAATGGATCAGCTTCGAGGGCCGCTCGTATCAGCTGCTCGTCGTTTGACGCCAGCGCCTGCTCGGCTTGGTTGAGGGGCACGGCCGCGAGGAATGCATCGATCGCTTCGCGTGGCTCGGCGCCGGTAATCTCGGCGCGCAGGATGCCGTTGAGGACGCCCTTGGTGCTCGGCGCGATCGAAATCCCAAAGACGGCCGTGGCCTGCGTGTTCTGCTCGGCATCGATCGAGACGAGTGTGCACTCGAGACCGCAGTCTGTGATTGCCTCGGCGAGGTCGGTCACATATGTCGCGCTTGGGTCGTGTTCGCCTGCATGTAAGACCACGATGATGGGTCGTTCGAACGAGGCGTCGAAGACGTCACGCTGAAAGGTCTCGTCCGTTACGGTCTGCGCGATCACGTCGGGATGCTACCGGGCGAGCGGCGCTAGTACAACGCGGAAGCGAGGCGCTTGCGATACGTGAGGACGATCGGGTCGTCAACGGGGCGCTCGGCAAAGATGCCGATCATCACTCGACGGACACGGTCCTTGCGGGCATCGTCAGCTCCCGGCACGACGTCGAGCATCGCCTGCAGCGAACCTTCTGGATCGCCGGCGAGAGACTCGAGCGCGCGGGCGAGCTCGGGGTCAAGGTCGGGTGTCAGCACGATCTCGGCACAGGCCAACAGACCGTCAGCCTGCGGAGCGTGGCGGGCTGGTTCGAGGACCGCGATCGCCTCGGCGGTATCGCCGCGGGCGAGCAGGATGCGGGCGAGGGTCATCGCGGCATCGACGTTCTGATCGTCCTCGGCGAGCACCGCGCGTAGCGATTCCTCGCTGATCGTCTCGACGGCAATCTCGGCCTCGTCTGCGGTCTCGGCTGCCACGAGCGTGTCGAGGAAGGCCTCCACTTGCGAGGGCTGCAACAGTCCGACGAACTCGTTGACGACCTGCCCGTTGCGGAAGGCCTTGACGGCGGGAATGCTCTGGATCTTGAAGCTCGCTGCGAGTTGCGCGTTAGCTTCGGTGTCGACCTTGACGAGCTTGATCGCCCCGCCACGCGAGGCGACAGCGGCCTCGATAATCGGTGCGAGCTGCTTGCAGGGCCCGCACCAATCAGCCCAGAAATCGACGACGACAGGAACGTTGTGGGAGGCCTCGATGACTTCGCGTTGGAAGTCGGCCTCGGTGACATCAACAGCCATGCCCCCATCGTAGGCGAGACGCGGCTTTCCCTGTCCGCTTTGGTATCACGGTGGTTGCGTGATTCGCGGAACCCGTCCGATCCCTTACCCTGACCGTGTGGTCAGTACCCGTGCAGCTATTCGACGCCTGAGCGTTGCGCGTGCGATCTCGGTGACGGGATCGCAGGTCGCGATGATCGCGCTGACGTTCCAGATCTATGAGATCACGAACTCGGCCGTCTGGGTTTCCGCGGTCTTTTTGGCCACCTTCGCGACGATGGGGATCCTGACGCCAATTGGTGGCTGGCTGGGTGATTCCTTCGATCGACGCAAGGTGATGATCATCTCCGACCTCGGGGCGGCCGTCGTCTTTGCTGCGTTGGTCTTTGCGGATAAGCCCTGGATGTTGATTGCCTTGGCGCTGCTCGCGACCGTTGCGGAGATGCCGTTTCTGCCGGCGTCGCAGGCGGCGATTCCGAATTTGGCGGCAGATGAAGATCTGGCCTGGGCCAATGGGCTTGTCTCGCAGGCCTTCGCTCTTGGGATCACCATTGGTCCATTGGTTGGTGGTGTGCTGGTCGGTGGAGTTGGCGCTGGTACAGCGTTTGGCATCAACGCGTTCTCATTCTTGGTATCCGCTGCGCTCGTCTGGAGCGTGAAGGGCCGCTTTCAAGAGCGACGCGCGGTGAGTGGGGAGCGGCCGCCCAAGGTGCGATTTACGGAGGGTCTTCGGATTGTGTGGCAGATCCGTCTGTTGCGGCTGGTCGTGTTGGCCGAGGTGGTGGCGTACAGCGTTGTTGGTTGGGCCATGGTCTCGGACGCACCGCTTGCCAAGATCTTCGATGTTGGTGCGATTGGGTTTGCGGCGCTGATCTCCTGTTGGGGAGTAGGCATGCTGATTGGCTCGTGGGGGATCGGGCGGTGGCTTGGCGAGCGACGGATCGAGGGGAAGATCATGCTGATTGGCATGCTGGTCGATGGCGTGACGATTGCCTTTATGGGTTTTAGTCCCTGGTTTGTGCCAATCCTGGTTGTCAGTGTGATTGGTGGCGCCGCATCGGGGTTTGTCAATGTCTCTCGGCAGACCCTGCTACAGCGCGCTGTGCCAGATCACCTACGTTCGCGTGTGTTTGCGGTTGCCGAGGTGACGGCAACCATTTCGTTCACGTTGGGTTTGGCAATCGCCGGCCCTGCGATCGAATTGATTGGTGTGCGCCCGTCCTACATCCTCTCGGGCGTCGTCTTCGCCTTGGGCGCCTTGATGCTGATCCCGGTCGTGCGCCGCCCGACCATCCAGTCTCCTTCGTCATGAATGTCCAGAAGGGGTCAGGCACGATCTGGACATTGGATAGACGAGCTGGCTCGTCATCAAATGTCCAGATCGTGCCTGACCCCTTCTGGACATTCATGTTGGATGGCGGCCCGCACTTGCACATCACATAACACCTGTGCGACTATTCGCACGTCTGTTGTGTTGAGGAGAGAGGTTTTTGATGTCTGTGACGCCGAGCGATATTCAAGAGGAGCTCGTTGCGCTTGCGCGCTCGTTTGCCGAGAAGGAGATTCGGCCCGTCGCTGCGCACTACGACGAGACGGAGGAGACACCCTGGGAGCCGTTCAACAAGGCCTCCGAGCTTGGTCTCACCTCGTACGACCTGCCAGAAGAATTTGGTGGCGGCGGCATCACCGATCTCTCGACCGCCTGCCTGATCCATGAGGAGCTGACGTACGGCGACGCGCCGATCGGCAACTTCATCGGCTCGGCCTCGTTCTTTGCGGGCGTCATTGTCGAGCTCGGTACCGAGGCGCAGAAGGCGCGCTGGGTACCGCCGCTCTGCGGCCCTAACCCGAAGCTCGGCGCGCTCGCGACGACCGAGCCCGAGGCGGGCTCCGACGCCAGCGCAATCACGACGCACGCCAAGCCCGTCGAGGGCGGCTACCTGCTGAATGGCTCGAAGACGTGGATCTCGAATGCCGGTGTGGCCGAGTACTACCTCGTCTTCGCGACCGTCGCCCCGGGCACGCGTTCGAAGGGCATCACGGCGTTCGTCGTCGAGGCCGGTGACGAGGGCTTTAGCGTCGGCAACAAGCTGCACAAGCTTGGCCAGCGCTGCATTCCGACGCACGAGATCTTCTTCCAGGACGTCTTTCTGCCCGAGGATCGTCGCATCGGCGGCGAAGGCAAGGGCTTTAGTGGCCTGATGAAGAAGTTCGACGAGTCGCGTGTGCTGCTGGCAGCGGGCGAGGTCGGCATGGGACGCGCATCGCTCGACTACGCCGTCGAGTACGCCAAGGAGCGCAAGGCGTTCGGCTCGGCGATCCACACCAACCAGGCCGTCTCGTTTCGGCTCGTCGATGCACGGATGAAGATCGACCAGGCGCGGCTGATGGCCCATCACGCGGCGGCGCTGGCTGACGCGGGCAAGCCGTTTAGCGCCGAGGCCGCGATGGCCAAGCTGGCCGCCTCCGAAGCCTGCTGGTTCTCGGCCTGGGCCTGCTGCCAGACGCTTGGCGGCTACGCCTACTCGCGCGAGTATCCGGCCGAGAAGTGGTTGCGCGACGCCAAGCTCGAAGAGCTCTGGGAGGGGACGTCGGACATCATGCGTCTGATCATCTCCCGCGACATGTTCCCCCGCGTTTAGGTCGAAGGAGACCACGATGGACCTCTCTCTCAATGCCCGTGAGCTCGAGATTCAGCAGCGTTCGCGCAAGCTCTGCGACGACGTGTTACTACCGCTCGAGATCCCTTGCGACGAACAGGACGGCCTGTCGCCGGCCGAGCTGAAGGACGCCTACCAGGCGATCATCGACGCCAAGCTCAACGCCGTCAACATGCGCGAGGAGTGGGGTGGCCAAGGCCTCTCGCTGTTCGAGCAGGTGTTGTCGCAAGAGCAGCTCGGCCGTTCGACGAATGCCCTTTGGGACATCGTCTGGCGCCCTGCCAACGTGCTCAAGTACTGCACGCCAGAGCAGCGCGAGCGCTTCTTGATTCCCGAGATCGCCGGCAAGCGCCGCTCGTGTTACGCGATCACGGAGGAGAACGCCGGCTCCGATCCTTCTGTCCTCGCGACCACCGCTGTCCGCAAGGGCGACGGCTTCGTCCTCAACGGCGAGAAGTGGTACGTGACGGTCGGCGACGTCGCCGATTATCAGATCGTGGTGGCCGACGTCCCGGGCGAGGGCCCTGTCTCGCTCTTGATCGACCGCGACCAGGACGGCGTCGAGGAGTACCGACGCCCTCGCTACATGCACCATTTCGTCTACGAGCATCCGATCTTCCGCTACCACGACGTCGAGGTCAGCGCCGATCGCGTGCTGGGCGAGGTTGGTGAGGGCTACAACCTGACCAAGGAGTGGTTTATGGAGGAGCGCCTGATGATTGCGGCGCGCTGCCTTGGTGGGGCCGA
>CANKHS010000068.1 GCA_947481755.1 Actinomycetota bacterium
GTGCAACCTCGGTCAGCAGGAGATCGCCTTCCGCTACACCGAGGCCCTCGCGACGTGCGACAACCACGTCATCTACAAGAACGGCGCGAAGGAGATCGCCGACGCCCACGGCAAGTCGCTCACCTTCATGGCGAAGGTCAACCAACTCGAAGGCAACTCGTGCCACATCCACTGCTCCTTCTGGGAGGGTGACGAGGCGCTGTTCCCCGGCACGGGCGAGGGCGGGCACTCGCCGCTCTACGACCAGTACATCGCCGGCCAGGTCGAGCGCACGCACGAGCTGTCCTTCTTCTTCGCGCCGAACATCAACTCGTACAAGCGCTACGCGTACGGATCGTTCGCGCCGACGACGCTGCTCTGGGGCCGCGACAACCGCACCGCTGCGTTCCGCTCGGTCGGGCACGGCAAGGGCCTGCGGCTCGAGACGCGCATCGCCGGTGGCGACGCCAACCCGTACCTGGCTTTCGCCGCCGTCGTCGCTGCGGGCCTCGACGGCATCGACCGCGAACTCGTGCCGCCGCCGCCGACGCCGGGCAGCGCCTACGACGCCGACGGCCAGCGCATGCCGACGACGCTCACCGAGGCCGTCGATCTGCTGGACCGCAGCGCCTTCGCCCGCGCTGCCTTCGGCGACCGCGTGGTCGACCACTACGTCAATTCGGGTCGCCACGAAGTCGCCGCTTTCGAGTCGGCTGTGACGGACTGGGAATTGCACCGCTCGTTCGAACGCTCGTAGAGGCGACATTTTGGACCCGGGCACAGAATGTCGTGTCCAGCGAACATGCCTACGCCTACGGCGGCGCTAGTCTCCTGTTATGCGACCGCGCATTGGCATCACCGCGTACTGGCTCGAGGCGTCGTGGGGGCCGTGGTCCGGCATGCCGGCGTGTCTGGCACCGCAGGCCTACGTCAACTCGATTCTCGTGGCGGGTGGGTTTCCGCTGCTCGTGCCGCCGCTGCCCGAGATGGAGGGGTTTGCCGAGCAGGCACTCGACACGCTCGATGGCCTGATCCTCGTTGGTGGAAGCGACGTTGGCGCGAACACGTACGGAGCGGAGTCGCACGAGACCGCGGATCCGCCGAACACGCGCCGCGATGACGCCGAACTTGCGTTGCTGCGTGGCGCGCTCGATCGAGACATGCCGCTGCTGGGTATCTGTCGCGGCTTTCAGCTGCTCAACATCGCCTACGGCGGCACGCTCGAACAGCACCTCGATGATGTCGTCGACGGCGATCTACATCGCGTAAAACTCGGGCACTGGTCGAATCATCCGGTCGAGATCCTCGGTGGCAAGATCGCCGAACTGGTACCGAACGGCACCGTCATTCATTCGCACCATCACCAAGGCATCGAGACGGTCGGTGGTGGTCTCGAGGTGACCGCCAAGGCACCGGACGACACGGTTGAGGGTCTTGAGGATCCCAACAAAGCCTTCGCCGTTGGCGTGCTCTGGCACCCGGAAGAGGCGCATACCGATTCGGGCGCACCGGTCTTCAAGGCGCTGATCGACGCGGCCGCGCAGTACGCCGAACGCTAATACCACCTGCGCTAGCACGGGTGGTATGCTCGCCCGATGCATCGTCTCCGGCTTGCCCTCGTCGTCCTTGCCCTGCTCACGATCGGCGTGCTCAGCGCTGGCTGTGGAAATCTCCTCAGCGTCGGTGCCGGCGTCTCGTGCGTGATCCAGTCCGATGGCGCGCCTAACTGCTTCGGCGCAAACGGCTCTGGTCAGGCCGGGCACAGTGCTGGCACGACCCCGGCGAGCCCCGGTGCAGTCACGCTGCCTAAGGGGTACGCCGCGGCCGACATCTCGGTGGGACAGGGCTCCGCCAATGGCCTTGCCACAGTCTGTGTCGTGGCCGGTAAGAACGTCACGTTGGGCGGTTCTGTTTACTGCTGGGGAGATGACACCGGTGGTTTGCTCGGACGCGGAAGTGCAGGCGCAGCGAGCGCGGCACCGGTCAAAGTGAAGTTGGGTACGGGCAACACTGGCTCGGCTATCACTGTCGGTGGAACCATGGCCTGTGCCCTTGTCAGTGGCATGGACGCAGGTGTTTCTTGCTGGGGATCGCAGCTTGGAGCGGGGATCACCGCTCCGTCGATTGTGAGTGGCACTTCTGCATTCCCGGTGCAGGGCGGTGGAACGTCGGCAGCGTCGCTTCTTGCTGTCGGGCAGTCGCATGCATGTGCCGGTGGTACCACGAAGCTCGTGTGTTGGGGCGTTGGCACATCGGGGCAGCTCGGCAATGGTGTGAGCGTCGACAGCGCAACTCCCGTGACCGTCACGCTTCCGAAGGTGATCACCGACATTGGCGCGATCGCGGCCGGTGGGGCGAGCACGTGTATTCAGGTGACGGAGAAGGACGGGTCGTCGAGTGCGTGGTGCTGGGGTGCGATTGCGGCGATCAACGTGCCGACCAAGGTTGCGTTTCCGGGTGATCTTGACGCCGTACAAGTGAGCGTTGGTCTCAACCATGCCTGTGCCATGTTGTCCGACGCGACTGTCTGGTGTTGGGGCGCAAATGAGAGTGGCCAACTCGGCAACGGCACACTGACAGCGTCGGCAACACCCGTAAACGTGATCGGTGTGAAGGCATCGCGCATCAGCGCTGGCCAGGATCAGAGCTGTGCCGCGATGACGAGTGGATTCTTGCGGTGTTGGGGTTCGAACGCACAGGGACAACTTGGTCAGGCCGCCGTGATCACGGTCGGCGCCAGGCCGATGACGGTCCCAGGCATCGATGGTCTGCGTGCGCCGATTCCGAAGAAGGTTGCGATCAAGGGCGTGGCCGCGGTTGGTTCGGTCTTGACGGCGACCACAGCACCGTGGAAGTACGCGACGCAGTACACCTATCAGTGGCAGCGCCTCAACGCAAAGGGTGAGTGGGTCGAAATCGCGAAGGCCACCAAGAAGACGCTTCGCCCAAGCATGAGCTTGGGTGGGAATGTGGTACGCGTGGTGGTTTCCGGTGGGAACGCCTGGACCATGGCGGGCGAGCCGAGCTCGAATGCGCCACCCATGCAGATCCCAGCGGGCTAGCTCAGCCGTTCGTCGAGGTGCCAGAGCTCGACGTGGGGAGTCCGTCCGGGACCTCCCAGTCCGCGCGCCCGTCCCACCAGATATGTCCGACCGACTTCAGCCCCGACGGCTCGTCGACGCTGCCGGCTGCGATCGCCGTGTACTCACGATCGGGTGCCTTCCAAAACAGCGACGAGCCGCAGTTCGCGCAGAAACCGCGCACCGCGTTGGTCGTGCTGTGGGGACTCTCGATCCAGGTCAGACCAGCGTCGGCTAGGAGTTCGAGGCTATCGTCCGGACAGGCCGTATATGGCGCAGCACCGCCATGCATGCGTCGGCACTCACCGCAGTGACAGGTCGTCACATCGCGCAGTGGGCCGTTGACGCGATACCGCACGCTGCCACACAGACAGCCGCCGTCGTGGTGTTCGCTCATGAGCCGATTCTACGTGACACGAACCGGCGCGAACCTGTCCGTCACGTACACTGCCGCGCATGACGGCAACACTGGGATTGATCGGAGCAGGGCGGCTCGCCTCGGCGCTGGTCGCTGGTTGGGTTGCCGCCGACCCGTCCTGCGCCCCGAGGATTCTGGCCACCGATCGCTACGAGGGTGTTGCCGAGGCGCTGGCCACTCAACATGGCATCGGAGTACGTGCCACGCCCGCCGCCGTTGCCGCCGAAGCCGATCTCGTAATCCTGCTCGTCAAGCCGCAGGACGTGCCGGGCGCTGCTGCGGAGGTTGCCACGACCTTGCGAACGGGCGCCTGTGTCGCGTCTGCCGCCGCCGGCGTCGAGCTGGCCACGATTCGCGCCGAGCTCGCCGACGAGACCAATGTCGCTCGCTTTATGCCGAACATCCCGGTTGCCGTTGGTGGGGGCGTCTCTGCTGTCTGTGGAGATGTCGACGCCGTCGCCGCGCTGACACCATGGCTCCAGGCCGTCGGTACGGCGGTGCCGATGGACGAGTCGATGTTCGACGCTGCAACTGCCATCTCGGGCTCTGGTCCGGGGATGCTCGCGTATGTCATCGAGACGTTCGTTGCCGCCGCGATCGACGTTGGGTTTTCTGCTGACGATGCCAATCGCCTCGTGGTCGATACCTTCGCTGGCACCGGACGGTATCTGGCCGAGACGGGGGAGAGCCCGACCGCGCTCCGAGAGCGTGTCACCTCGCCTGGAGGAACCACTGCGGCCGGCATTGCCGCGCTTGAGGCCGCTGGACTTCCCGCGGCTCTCGTCGCGGCAGCACGTGCGGCCCGCGATCGTGGCACCGAACTGCGGAGCGGCTCATGACGTTCGACCGCGCCCTGATCGCCACGTTTGTGAGCTCGCTCACGATCGTGTACACGATCATGATCCTGATCTACGCGATCCAGTCGTTCGTGCCACTCGGCTACTCCGCGCCCGTGATGACACTCCGCCGCTTCCTGGATGAGACTGTTGCCCCACTGTTGCTGCTGTTTCGGCGCTTTATCCCGCCGATCGGCCCGCTCGACCTGTCTGCAATGGTGGCGCTGTTCGCCCTGTGGATCGGTTCTGGGCTCGTGCAACAGCTGATTATCGGTTAGAAATCGAGGGCAGGAGATTTCGAGGAGGTGCCGTAGGTCATGCCCATGGCCATTACTCCCGCAGAGCTCCGGCACACGCCACTTCGTCGTTCCCTCTTTGGCTACAAGCGCCCTGACGTCGACGACATGATCGAAGAGTTGGCCGATGCGTACCAGGAGACGTGGCAGCACCGCGTGGATATGCAGGAGCGGATTGAGACGCTCGAGACAGAGGTCAAGCGCTATCGCGATATGGAAGACCTCCTCCGACGCACGCTCGTAAGTGCTGAAAAGCACGCTGCCGATCAGAAGGAGGCCGCCCGTAAGGAGGCCGCTCAGATCGTGCGCGAGGCCGAACAAGAGGCACGCGAGGTACTGGGCGAGGCGCATCATCAGCGCTCTGCCGTCTGGCGCGATACGCAGTCGATCGAGCAGCGTGGCCGAGAGTTGCAGGCCCGCTACCGCGCGTTTCTCAGCACCGCAGAGGCAGTCCTCGATGAGGTTGAAGACACCGACGATCGCACGGAAGAGCGCGAGCCGCTCGCCGATGCGATCACCATGAACTGACGGGGCTCCTTTCGCGCGGGCAGGGGTATGGTTCGCGCATGGAACTCGACGTCGCCACAACCGCGCTGACCAGTGAGCGCGCACGCATCGCCCATGACCTTGAGCAGCTCAACGCCGGGACGGACAACGGTCGGGACAGCGCTGATCGTCTAGGTGCTGGTTCTGACGATGCTGTCGCGACGTACGAAGACGAGCTCGATGAAGGCGTTGTCGACGATCTGCAGGCAAACCTTGACGAAGTCGACGCCGCGCTCGCGCGCATCGCGGCCGGGACGTACGGCGTCTGCGTCGACTGTGGCGAAGCGATTCCCGAGAAGCGTCTGACAGCATTGCCGGCGAGTGCTCGCTGCATCGAGTGCCAGCGCAAGCAGGAGCACCGCTGAGACGATGCCAACCCTGCCGCCCAAGCCCGCGGTAGAGCCGCTTCGGCCGTCCCCAGCCCAGTCAGCCGATGCGCTGCAGTGGGTCGCGCTCGTGGTGATTGCTCTGGTGACGATCGTGGCCGATCAGGTCACAAAGTTGATTGCACGGAATTCGTTTACGCCGAATGATCCGTTCGAAGTGCTGCCGTTTTTCCATTTCACGAACACGATCAACACGGGAATTGCGTTCGGCCAGTTCCGCGACAACCAGATCATTGTGATCGCTGGCTCCGTGATTGCGATTGCCTTCATGTTGATTTACTTCGGACGTTCGGGTGGGCGACATAGTCTCTTGCCTGTCGCGATTGGTCTCCTCGTTGGTGGTGCGACGTCAAATCTGTTCGACCGCATTGCCCAGGGGCACGTCACCGATTTTCTTGAGGTCAGCCACTTTCCTGTCTTCAATCTTGCCGACGCCGCCATTACGGCGGGCGTGATTGGGCTCTTAATCACGCTGCTCGCCAGTGAGCGCGTGAAGAGCGAATGATTACCGTCACCGTTGAGGCCGAGCACGCTGGTGCGCGGCTGGACCGCGTCGTGCATGAGTCGCTAAGTGGGATTTCGCGAGCCGAGGCACAGCGTCTGATCGAGGACGGGCACGTGACTGTCGACGGTGCGAATCGCTCGCGCAGCTCGCGCGTGCAGCGCGGCATGGTCGTGGTGATTGATGTACCGGAGAAGGCCGTGGTCGTCGAAGAGGCGCCGGTCGATCTCGAGCCACGCATTGTCTTCGAGGACGAGTACCTCGTGGTTGTCGACAAGCCAGTCGGCTTGGTGACGCACGCTGCGCCCAGTTCGAAGGGACCGTCCTTGGCAGGCATCCTGGCGGCGCGAGGTATGGCCGCGGGCGGCGACGACGATCGGCCCGGCATCGTGCATCGCCTCGACAAGGAGACGTCGGGCCTCCTGGTTGTGGCACGCGATGCCGAGACCTTGAAGTCGCTGCAGAAGCAGATGAAGAAGCGCGAGATCGAGCGCGAGTACGTCGCGCTGGTGCATGGTCGTCCACCCAGCATTGCCGGACGCATTGAGGCACCGATTGGGCGCGATCCCCAAAACCGTACACGCCGCATGATCGATGGCATTGGTGCGCGCCCGGCAACGACGCACTTCGAGCTGGTTGAGGCGTTCCCAGAGCACACGTTGCTTTCGGTTCACCTCGAGACGGGCCGTACGCACCAGATTCGCGTCCACTTCGGCGCGATCAAGTATCCGATCGTGGGCGATCCGGTTTACGGCCCCTCGTCGAGTGATCGACTCGGTCTTGAGCACCAGGCCCTGCATGCCCATCGGCTGGCCTTTATGCATCCCGTCACGGGCGAGCGGCTGGAATTTACCTCGCCGGTACCCGCAGACTTTGAGCGCGCGCTCACCTCGCTCCGTCCGGAGTAGCGCCCCGAAGACCCGAGCGTTGGTACGTTTCGACCTGTCCAACGCACGACATTCCGTCGTGTGAACCCACTCCCCTGCTGGGGCGTGTCTCGCTGAGAGGTGCCGACCCCGTCGGTCTCA
>CANKHS010000069.1 GCA_947481755.1 Actinomycetota bacterium
GCGACATTTTGGGCCCGGGCCCAAAATGTCGCCTCTACGTGCGTTCGAACGAGCGGTGCAGTTCCCCGTCCGTGACGGCCGACTCAAAAGCAGCAACCTCGTGACGACCCGAATTGACGTAGTGGTCGACGACACGGTCGCCAAGCGCCGCGCGTGCCAGCGAGCTCGCGTCCAAGAGATCGACAGCCTGCGCGAGCGACGTTGGCAGGTGATCGCCTTCGCTGTCGTAGGCGTTCCCTTGCAGTGGCGGCACGAGCGGGAGCGCGCGATCGATGCCATCGAGCCCAGCGGCGATCGTGGCGGCAAAGGCGAGATACGGGTTCGCATCGCCACCGGCAATCCGGCTCTCGAGACGTAACGACGGGCCATGCCCAACAGAACGAAACGCACATGTGCGATTGTCGATACCCCACAGCAACTTCGTGGGCGCAAACGAGCCGTTCGCATAGCGCTTGTACGAGTTGATATTCGGCGCGTAGAAATACGAGAGTTCGCGCGTGCTGGCAACCTGCCCCGCCACGTAGCCCTCGTAGAGCGACGAACGGCCACCGTCGCCGTCGCCCGGGAAGAGTGGCGTCTCGCCGTCCCAGAACGAACAGTGAATGTGACACGAGTTGCCCTCGAGCTGGTTGGGCTTCGCCATAAACGTGATTGCCGCCCCATGCTGGTGTGCGATCTCTCGGGCCGCCAATTTGTAGATCACATGATCATCAGCCATCCGCAAGGCCTCTTGATAACGGAAGTTGATCTCGTGTTGACCGAAGTTGCACTCACCCTTCGAGTCCTCGACCTTCAACCCCGCGGCCTTCATCGCCAAGCGAATCGGGCGAATGATGTCCTCGACCATCGTCGTGCCAAAAATGGAGTAGTCGACGTTGTAGGCATTCGCTGGCTTGAGGTCGCGGTACGACTTTTCCCGCGCCGCCTCGTAGGTCTCGCGATACAACACGAACTCCAACTCGGAGCCAATCTTCGCGGTCCATCCCCGCTCGGCCAGACGCGCCAACTGAGCCCGCAAGATCTGGCGCGGCGACTCGGCGACGGGCGAACCGTCGTGGTGTTCGACATCGGCGAGGCAGATGACGGTGCCTTCTAGCCAGGTCGTGCGACGCAGCGTCGAGAGATCGGGGCGCAGTACGAAATCCCCGTAGCCCGACTCCCAGCTCGTCAACGCAAATCCCGGTAGCGGAGTCATCTCCATGTCTACCGCCAGCAGGTACGCGCAGGCCTCAGCACCGTGCTCCGCGATCTCCGCCACGAAGGCCTCGGCATCGAGCCGTTTTCCCTGCAGTCGACCCTGCATGTCAGTCATCGCCAAGACGACCGTGTCGATCTCTCCGCGCGTTACACCCTCACACAACTCGTCCAGCGTCATCATCGTCTCTCCCGTCCTGACCCGGAAACCCTACCGTGGGTCGAGCGAGCGACGCTAGTTGCCTGGGTTAAAGAAGCCCTGGTCGACGAGACGCTGGCGATCCTCTGCCGAGACCTCGACATTGGCGGGCGTCAGGAGGAAGACCTTCTCGGCGATGCGCTGAATCGCACCGTCAAGCGCGTAGGACATACCCGAGCTGAAGTCGATCAGGCGACGCGACAGGTCGGGCTCGGCCGTCTGGAGATTGACGATCACGGGCACGCCGTTCTTAAAGCGATCAGCGATCTGTTGCGCATCGTTGTACGAGCGTGGCGCGATCACATGGACGCGCACCGCATTCGCGGGGCTGCCGGTCGAGGACGAGCGCAAAACGTTCGTCTCCTCGCTGCTCGATGCCCCACCACGACGCGGTCGTCCTGCTGCGGTCTCCTCCTCGGAGAAGGCTTCGTCGAAGTCACTCGCCGTCTCGCGATGGCGGCGACGATCGATGCGGCGCACGCTACTGCTCTTCGATGGACGTTCGAGATCCTCATGCACCGTGGACATGTCGTCGTAGAGGCTTTCATCCTCTGCGAGACCGAAGTACACGAGTGATCGGTGCCAAATGCTTCCGCCAGACATGCGCGGAGCATACTCCCTGGGGTTACGGTCGTGTGTCGGACGGACCAAGAAGGACGGAGCCAGCACGCACCAACGTGGCCCCTTCCTCAACAGCAATCGGGAAATCCTGGCTCGTTCCCATCGAAAGTTGAGCGAACTGATGGACGCCCACCCAGCGCTCAGATGCCTGCTCTGCGAGTTCGCGGAGCGCACGGAAGGCGGGTCGTGAGACCTCTGGTTCCGTCGCAAACGCTGGCATCGTCATCAATCCTTGGACGCGAATGTTCGACTGACCGGCGAGGCGCTCGAGCAATCCGTCGAGGTCTGCGGGTGCCACACCGTCCTTATCGGGGTCGCCGGCCACGTTGACTTCGACCAACACATCCTGCGGTTCGAGCGAGCGCGTCTGCAGTTGATCGGCCGTCGACTCGGTGAATAACGAGTGAACCAACGCGACGCGCCCGACGATCTCCTTGACCTTACGACTCTGCAGATGACCGATGAAATCCCACGTGAACAGATCGCCGTGTGCATCCTGTTTCGCGATCAGCTGATCCGTGCGGTTCTCCCCCACGCGGCGGATGCCGGCCGCGTGCAGTAGCGGCAGGTCTTCGATCGCGAGGTACTTGACGGCCGCGACGATCTCGACCCCATCCGGGTTACGCCCAACGCGCGCGCAGGCGTCGGCAATCTGCTGCTGCGTGGCAGCGACGCCGGCCTTCACATCGTCGGGATTACGCGTCATACGTCCTCACGGTAGGCGATCACGCCCTGTCGTCCTGTCGTGGCGCCGTCGCGACGGTACGAGAAGAAGTCGTCGGTCTCGGTGATCGTGCAGATACCGGCGATGTCGATGGCGTCGGGACTGACACCCGCAGAGAACAATGCGAGCCCGGCGCAGGCGGCAAGGTCGGCCGTGCCACCGTAGGCAGCGCCCTCACCGAAGCGCTCGCGCAAGGGGATCGCAACGTCGTCACCGACCTCATAGGCCTGCGGCCCGGCACACGGACCAACCGCGGCGGCGTAGGCTCCTGGTCCGAGCGCAGCAACCGTCGCCTCCACGACGCCGGCTACAAGCCCCTTCCACCCTGCGTGGCAGACAGCGACAGCAGAGCCATCGAGTGCGGCGATCACGATTGGCACGCAGTCCGCCGACAATGCGACCAATGCGAGGTCGGCCTCGCGCGTGATCAGCGCGTCGGCCTGTGGCAGCTCGCCCTGCGGGTCGAGGTAGCCACCGAGCATCGGCTCGGCAACGCGGACGACGGTGCCATGGACCTGATGGTTCTGCACGGTGCGCGCAGGATCCACGCCGACAGCCGCACAGAGGCGCCGACGGTTTTCGGCGACTGCCGCACGATCATCGCCAGTCGTCAGACCCAAGTTAAGCGAGGCGAATGGTGTTTTCGAGACGCCACCCTGTCGGCCACTAAAGACCGCGATGATGCCCTCCGGGCCCTGCCAACGCAAGAGCGGGAAGGCCTCCCAATTGTCCCACGTGAGCGACATGTCGTGAGGGTAACGCGCCGGGTCAATGTACGCTGCGCGGGATGCCTGACCTTCAGGAACGCTTCTCGAGCCAGAGCCTCGAACTGCTGGCACTGATCCTGCCCGTGCTGATCATCTCGATGGCGCTGCATGAACTCGCCCATGCCTGGGTTGCCAATCGCCTTGGTGATCCGACGGCCAAGATGATGGGGCGCCTCACGCTCAATCCGCTCGTTCACATCGATCCGATGGGTTCGGCGATGTTCGCAATCTCGTGGATTGCGTCGGGCTTCATGTTCGGCTGGGCCAAGCCGATCCCCGTGCAGCCTCGCTTCTTCAACCATCCGCAGCGCGGCATGGCGATCGTGGCGATTGCCGGTCCGGTGACGAATATCTTGATCGCCTACGTCACGGCGCTGACCTTTATCTGGGTCTTTTCGTATCCCAGCGGTCTCCTCGGGGAGTTTCTTGGACTGGCCTTCAGCACCAACGTGCTGCTTGCCGTCTTCAACATGCTCCCCATTCCACCGCTCGACGGCAGCCGTGTACTGGCAGCGTTTATGCCGCGCGAGATGGCTGCGTCGTGGGGTCGCCTCGATCGCCACGGCTTCATGATCCTCTTCGCGCTGTTGATCTTCTTCCGGCCACTCTTCGGGATCATCGACGCGATTCGAATTCCGATCCAGGATCTCCTCATTACCCTGGCCGGAGGCTGAAGTGCAGTCGCGCTCGCTCCTCTTCGCGGGAGTCCTCGCGCTCGCCGTTGCCGTCGCCTTTATCGGCTTCGGCCTTGTCGCCGGCTCCGGTCGCTAGCTACGACACGCCGAGCTCACGCGCCCATGCAGCGACGAGTGGGCCGATTGTCGACCGTCCAGTGCTGCGATCCCAACGGGCATAGACCCACGCTCCGCCGATCTGCGTTGGTGTGATGCCATCCCGTTGCCAGGCAGAGCGAATGTCAGTGTCTTGCGTGATCCACGCTGCAGAGTCCGTCAATAGCCAAGGCAAATGGCCGCTCTCCGGCATCGCCGGGTCGAGCAGCGCAGCGTTCGGATCGTCTGGTGATTGCTCGGCGTTTGGATTGAGTAAGACGAAGTGCGAGGCGACGGAGTCGTCGTATGTCCCGGTCTTGATCATCATCACGACGCCGCTCCGCTGCGCTGGTGTGAGACCCCGATACGCTCGCACCAGTGGCGCCGTGCTCGCAGTCATCGGCTTCCAACCCGGCACACCGGGGAGGTACTCCTCGGTCAGGCCCATCTGCACGTGCCCATCGGAGAGCTCGGCAACGAGATCCGAGTACAACGTCGCCATCGCCAGACCGGAGAGCGTGTAGTAGTAGAAATCGTGCGCGGCACGGTTGAGTATGGCCGGCGTCCAGGGCCGCCGACGGCGCGGCACGAGCAGCTGCATCGCCATCGCCATGCAGGTGAGCATGCAGCCCTCGTTGCCGATCGAATTGCCATTCGGGTAGCGATGGAGCAGCTCCGCCGCCTCCGCGCGCGTACGGCCGTTGAGCTCCATATCTGCGCGCATCACGAGCTTGCGATCCCACATCAAATCGTCCGCCCAACGTGGATCGTCTTGGCGGTACGGCATACCGCTTAGATCAAGCAGGCGCCTAGTCGGGGCCTCGGCATCCGCGGCCGGCGATGCAGCGACGAGCGAGCCGAGGCCGAGCGTGACCCCAGCGCCCAGAGCAGACCCCAAGAAGCGACGACGTGTCCCCGAGAACATGCTCCTCAGCCTACTCGGCGATCCGGTTCAACGGAGGACGACTCCGATCCGAGCATCAGTGATCGTTGAGCCAAGCCAATTGGGCATCGCGCGTGTCAGCCACGGTGCCGTCGATACAGGCGCGGCGCAGCTCGATCAGGAGGCGACCAATTTCGGGACCCTCAACTCTGGCCACACGCCGCACATCGTCACCATCGACGCCGAGCGACATGTGGCGAAGGCGACTGAGGTAGCGCGTGGCCTCGTCGCCACCCGCGGCGATCACGCCCTCGGCCGGCACGCGTGCGCAGGCCGCATCGACATCGGCATCGCTCTGCCCCGCGATCGTGGCGGCGAGCACAGCACCGTCTGCAGCGGCCAGCGCAGACTTGATTGTGCTGCGGTCGAGCCCACCTTCCGTCAACCAGCCAGTGCGGCGAGTGGGTTCGAGCCCGCTCGTCATCAGCCCAAGCCCAAGCGCCACGCGGTCGGCGTCCCGCGCCTCGTCCTCCAAGAGTGTCCACGCCGTCTGCATCTGCGCGGGATCGGCAGCGAGACCCGGCTCGATCGCCGCAAGCACGCCCCACTCCACCAAGAACGACAACACAGCGGCGGGATCAGACTCTTCGAACACGAGACGCAACGCGTCCATCATGCGGGTTGGACCAGTCAGTGTCACGAAGCCGCCGTGACACGCAGCCTTCGCCGCATGCACCAGCGTCGGATCGGGCGTTGCCCCAAGTCGCACCGCGTAGCGGGCCGCACGCACCAGCCGCGTGGCGTCTTCCTCGAACGCATCGGGGCGCAACAGTCGCAGTGCTCCGGCCTGCACATCTACGGCACCACCAAATGGGTCGAGCAGCGCGCCCGCATCGGGGCCTGCGACGACGGCAGCGATTGCATTGACCGTGAGGTCGCGGCGGGCAAGGTCCTGCTCAAGTGTTGCTGGCACAACCGTCGGCAACGCACCCGGCTCCGTGTACGTCTCGCTGCGTGCCGTCGCGACGTCCACGGGAGGGCGCGAGGCAATCGTTGCGGTGCCAAACGCCGCGTAGATACGCACGTCAGCGCCCGTCAGCGCGGCCAGCCGCTTGGCGTACGCAACGCCGTCTCCCTCCACCACCACATCGACCTCGCGCGCCTCCATGCCGCGCAGGAGATCGCGCACCACACCACCCACGAGCGCCACGCGTTGCCCGGGCTCCGCGGCCTCGATCAACAGCGGCACCGCCTCACGCACACGAGCGGAGGCAGCAATCAGCGCGCGCGCATCGGTCCCGCCTGCGCGCGCGCTCACTGACTACACCGTCGCGACGACTTCGATCTCGACGATCGCACCCGCGGGCAGAGCCGCGACCTGGAACGTCGAGCGAGCCGGGAACGGCTCAGGCATACGCGCTGCGTAGACCTCATTCATTGCCGCAAAATCACCAAGGTCGGCCATGTAGACCTGCGCGCGCAGAATCTTCGAAAGGTCCGAACCTGCGGCCTCAAGAATCGCGGCGACGTTGTCGAAGCACTTGTTCGTCTGCTCCTGGATGCCACCCTCGACGAGGACGCCCGTAGCGGGATCAATCGGAATCTGGCCGGCAAGGAAAATCAGGTTGCCCGACTTCGTCGCCTGGTTGTACGGCGCGCCACCGAGTGGGGCGGGCGCGTTTTCGGTGCGGATGATTTCCTTCGACACGTGAGTCTCCTGATCGCATTCGTGTGCCCACGGATCGTACAGAAGTGGCGGTAACTAGCCGCGCACGCGCTCGATCTGCGCGCCGAGGCC
>CANKHS010000070.1 GCA_947481755.1 Actinomycetota bacterium
CCACGCCAATTGGCCGAGCTGGAGAGCGAGCTTCCCGAGGCCTACGCCGAACTCATCGCGACCATGGCGCGCCTCGAGGCGCACTACGGCGACATGCAGGACATCGAGTTTACGATCGAGCAGGGCACGCTGTACCTCCTGCAGACCCGTAATGGCAAGCGCACGGCTGCGGCCAGTGTCCGCGTGGCGTGCGACATGGTTGAGGAGGGCGTGATCACGCGTGAGCAGGCCGTGCAGCGCATCGATCCCAAGCAACTCGACCAGCTCCTGCACCCAACGATTGATCCCACGGCGACGCGTGATCTGCTGGCCTCGGGGCTGAATGCCTCGCCCGGTGCGGGCGTCGGCGAGATCGTGCTCGATGCGGACACCGCCGAACGACGCGGCAAAGCCGGCACGCCCGTCATCCTCGTGCGTTGGGAGACGACGCCCGACGACATCCACGGCGTGATCGTCGCCCAAGGCGTGTTGACCGCACATGGCGGTATGACCTCGCATGCGGCAGTCGTCGCGCGCGGCATGGGCAAGCCCTGTGTGGCGGGCATCGAAGGTCTCCAGATCGATGCCCAGAGTCGAACGATCACGATCGGTGGACGCACGCTGGCCGAAGGCGAGACGATCACGATGGACGGCACGACGGGCGAGGTCTTCGCCGGCGCGCTGCCGCTCGTACCGCCGCGCTTCGACGAGTACTTCCAGCGCCTGACGGGTTGGGCCGACGAGATTCGCACTCTCCGAGTGCGTGCCAACGCGGATACACCTGAGGACGCCGAGCGGGCCCGTGGCTTCGGTGCCGAGGGGATCGGGCTGTGTCGCACGGAGCACATGTTTATGAGCGAGGAGCGCCTGCCGGCCGTGCGTCGCATGATCCTCGCCCGTGACGAGGACGAGCGCCTTGCAGCATTGGCAGAGCTCGCACCGATGCAGCAGGGCGACTTCGAGGGGATTCTGCGGGCGATGGATGGACTGCCCGTCACGATCCGCCTGCTCGACCCACCGTTGCACGAGTTCTTGCCATCGCTGCTTGAGGCGTCGATGGATGTGGAGCGCATTCGCGAGCATGGCGCTCCCGGCAACCTGCAGGCGGCCGAGCTTCTGTTGTCACGCGTCAAGGAGTTGACCGAGTCGAACCCGATGCTCGGCACGCGTGGCTGTCGGCTCGGGCTCCTGTTCCCCGAGATCTACGAGATGCAGGCGCGTGCGATCGTGCGGGCCTCGCTTGCGGTCAAGGCCGCCGGCGGCGACCCGCGCCCCGAGATCATGATTCCGCTGGTTGGTTTTGCCGAAGAGCTGCGCCTCATGCGCGAGCTTGTCGAAGAGATGGCAGCCGAGGAGTGCGCGGCGGCCGGTGTCGAGTTCCCGATCCAGATCGGCACGATGATCGAGCTGCCACGCGCCGCGTTCGTGGCGGATCAGATCGCGGAGCACGGCGACTTCTTCTCGTTCGGCACGAACGACCTTACGCAGACCGTGCTGGGCCTCTCGCGCGACGATGCCGAGGGTAAGTTCCTCCAGCAGTACCTCGAGGATGGCGTGATCGAGTCCAATCCGTTCCAGACCCTCGACGTCGATGGGGTGGGTGCGGTGGTGCGGATGGGCTGCGAACTCGGGCGCAAGGCCAAGCCGAACATCAAGCTCGGTGTCTGCGGTGAGCACGGCGGCGATCCGGCCAGCGTCGGCTTCTTCCATCATGTCGGTGTGGATTACGTCTCCTGCTCGCCGTTCCGCGTGCCGATCGCACGACTCGCCGCGGCCCAGGCGGCACTCGACTCGACCTTTAAGGATCGGTAGGGCCGGTGGCCGTCACGCTCCACGTCGCACTCGGCCCGCGCGATCCGGCACCTGCCGACGTCGCGATTGTGGTCGATTGCATCCGCGCCACGACGACGATCTCGCATGCACTCGCGACGGGCTACGCGTCGGTCACGTGCGTTGGCGAGGTCGACGACGCACATGCCGAGCGCGCCGAGGGAGTGTTGCTTGGTGGCGAGCGGCATGGCGTTCTGATCGAGGGCTTCGACCTGGGCAATTCGCCCGCGGAGTATGCGGAGCAGAAGGGCGATCGCCTTGTGCTGACGACCACGAACGGCACGCGCGCGATCCTGCAGTCCGTCGACGAAGCCACGACCGTGCTGGTCGGCGCGCTTGTCAATGCCCAGGCGTTGGTCGATGCGGCGCTGGCCGCCGTGCCGGCTGACGGCACGATCGTGGTGCGCTGTGCGGGCGTGCGCGGCGAGGTCGCGCTCGACGACGCCTACGTGGCTGGCGTACTGATGCAGCGCATCCTGCAGGCGCTGCCCGACGCCTTCCCGACCGACGGTGCCCGTACCGCAATCGCGATTGCCAATACCTACCCGCTCGCGCTCGCTGCTCTCGAGGACAGCCAAAGCGCGCGCGATCTCGACGGCACGGGCCACGAGCCCGACGTCATGCGCTGTGCGCAGGTCGACACGCTGTCGTCGGCGCCGCGCGTCGTCGAGTCGGCGCCCGGCCGCGTCGTCGTCGCTCTTTAGTCGACGAGATTATCCGGAGACTGCTTCGCGATTAGTGCCTCGGCGCGCATCTTTTGGCGTTGGTGGAACCAGCGAACTGCGAGGCCGACCGCGACAACGATCACGATCCCGAACACGACCGCGCCCGCGGTGCCGATCAGAGACTCAACGCGTTGAAGAGAGCGACCAAACGTGTAGCCAATCGCAGTGATTGTGCAGGCCCAGGTGATGCCGCCGATGGCATTCCACATCAGGAACGTCCGCCATGGCATCGTGCTCATACCAGCGATCCAGGCGCCAAATATTCTCAAGCCAGCCGTCCAGCGGGCGAGAATCACTGCCTTTCCGCCATGGTGCTCAAAGAACCGCTCGCCCCAGACGACGCCCGCCTCGACGTGTCCAATGTGGCTAAGACGATCGACGAGGCGGCGTCCGCCGTAGCGGCCGATACAGAAGCCAATGTTGTCACCGATGATCACCCCGAGCGATGCGATCGCTGCGATGGCAAAGGGATTGAGTACCCCACGGGCCGAGGCTGCTGAAGCAATCAGCAAGATGGTCTCGCCGGGGAACGGGATGCCAGCGGTCTCCAGCACGAGAGGGAAGAACACCGCAAGGTAGCCCCACGTGCGGACCCATTCCTCGATTGTGGCGTGGTCAATCATTAGAGCGTGTCGAGGATCACGGCAATCTCAGGATAGGCTCGATGAACGGCCTTCGAGAACTCGCGGAGATACTGGTCGTCAATGCCATCGTCT
This sequence comes from Actinomycetota bacterium, assembly GCA_947481755.1. GTDB lineage: Bacteria > Actinomycetota > Thermoleophilia > Gaiellales > F1-60-MAGs149 > F1-60-MAGs149. Next base: position 3,251 of record CANKHS010000070.1, read on the forward strand.
AGTGTCGCCGCGTAGGCGTCCCGCATCTCTGACAACTCTTCGGCCGCCCAATCAATCTCGTCAGCGTACTCACCGTACGACTCCTCGGCCTCGTCGGTGTCGGCAGAGCGGTAGCGCTCGCGGGCATCTCGCATGGCCTGGAGACGGTCGGCATGGTCGCTCGCGAAGATGCGCAACTGCTGTTCGATCAGGTCTCCGAAGCGCTTGCGGCGAAACATGCCTTGGATGCTACCCGGGCAGAGGGCGTACGCTACCGACATGCTCGAACTCACAGCGATTCGCGCCGCGATGCCGGCCGTCACCAACAACGTCTACTTCAACACCGGTACCTACGGTCCGTTTCCGCTTGCGGTGCGCGATGCGATGAATGCGCACGTCGAGGGTGTCTGGACACAGGGACGCATTGGCGACGACCGCTATGCCGAACAGTCGAAGATCGAGGCGGATACCCGCAGTGCGCTTGGCCGTGTGGTGAATGCGCCGGCTTCAGAGATCGCGCTTGGTCACTGCACCAGCGATGGCCTCAATCTCGTGGTGGGTGGTATCGACTGGCAGCCAGGCGATCAGGTCCTGATCGGCGACTTCGAACATCCTGGTCTGACGGTGCCGCTGCAGGTAATGGGCGAGCGGCGTGGCATCGAGGTCATCGTCGTCCCAATTACGTACGCCGAGGATCCTGCCCAGGCAATCGCGGATGCCTTGACGCCGCGCGTCAAGCTGGTCGCGCTTTCGCATGTCGTCTGGACGACGGGTCGAATTATGCCGATCCCACGGATGTCCGAAATCGTGCGCGCCCACGGAGCGGTCTTTCTCGTCGATGCGGCTCAGGGTCCAGGTTGTATCCCAGTCGATGTCCAGACGCTGGGCTGCGACTTCTACACGATCAGTGGCCAGAAGTGGCTGTGCGGTCCTTCGGGTACGGGTGGCCTCTGGGTCAATCCAGGTTCGCTCGATCGCATCTCGCCTGCCTTCCCCGGGTATCCAACGATGGAGAAGACGCCGGAGGGGCCACGGATGTGGGGGAGTGCGCGCCGGTTTGAGCCTGGCACCGTCACTCACACCGCCTTGGTGGGCCTGACGGCGGCGATCGCGTGGCGCGAATCAATCGGTGGCTATGCCGACACCCATGCCGCTGCGATGGAGCTATCCGGGCATCTACGTGAGTGTCTCTCTGAGGTGTCGAAGGCGATCGTTTCTGACGTCGACGCGCCCTCGCCGTTTGTGGCCTTCGAGATGGAGGGGCTTGCCGCTCCCGTCGTGGTTCGCAAACTCGAAGACGATGGCATCATCGCCCGCTCACTTCCGGGGACCGATCTAATCCGCGTCGCCGTTGGTTGTTGGAACGACCGCTCCGATATCGATCGGCTGATCACCGGCCTCAGCGCGCTCTAGCCTTCGAGGGCGGCAATCAACTTTGCTTAGGGGTCAGACCCCAAAGCAAAGCTGCTGGTCAGATGGGCGGCCGGAGTTGGGAATCAACTTTGTTTTGGGGTCTGACCCCAAAGCAAAGTTGATCGCCGATTAGGCCGGCAGGCCGAGCTCGCCGGCGATCGGCTGGAGGGCTGCGACGACGTTGCGAATGTGGTCGTCGAGTTCGATGCCGAGCAGCTCGGCGCCCTCGTAGACGTCGTCGCGACTGACGCCAGCCGCGAAGGAGGCGGTCTTCAACTTCTTCTTGACGCTCTTCGGCTCGAGGCCCTCGAGGCCGGTGGGGCGGATCAGGCCGCACGCGTGGACGAAGCCGCTCAACTCGTCGCAGGCAAAGAGCGTCTTCTCGAGCGCCGTCTCGGGCACGACACCGGTGTGTTGAGCGTGCGCGAGGATTGCGCGGCGAAACCAATCGGGATAGCCGCGTTCTTCGAGAATCGCCTCGCCTGCCTGGGGATGCTGCTCGAGCGTGGGGTGGATCTCCCAGTCGAAATCGTGCAGGAGTGCGACGTTGCCCCAGGCCGCCTCGTCTTCGCCGCCAGCGCGCGCGTACGAGCGTACCGAGGCCTCAACGGCCAAGGCGTGGCGGCGCAGAGCGTCGGACTGGATGAACTCGCAGACGATGCTCCAGGCAGCGTCGCGGTCGTGGACGAGGTCGGTTTCCATAGGGTGCAAGCGTAGCCAACTACGGGTAGCCCGTAGCGGCCGCGTTTAGACTTGTACCTGTGAGTGATTCGCCGAACCGCAATTCGCTCGGCGACCTATTCGTGATCGAGGGTGGCAAGCCGCTCTCGGGACGCGTCTCGGTCGGCGGCAACAAGAACGGTGCGTTACCGATCATTGCGGCCTGTCTCCTGACGGACCAGGAGTGCATCGTCGAGAACGTGCCGCGCATCCGCGACACCGAGGTGATGGCCGAACTCGTCAAGTCGGTTGGTGCCGAGGTCGAGTGGACGGAGCAGAACACGCTGCGCATCAAGGCCGCTGGTGAGATTACGCCCGAGATCAATCGCGCACTCAGCGTGCAGATTCGCGCCTCGATCCTGCTGGCCGGCCCGCTCTTGGCTCGCTACGGCTCCGTGCTCGTGCCGCCGCCGGGTGGTGACGTGATTGGACGCCGCCGCATCGATACGCACCTCCACGCGTTCGCCGCGCTTGGTGCCGAGATCGAAGTCGACCGCGATTTCATGCTGCGAGCGCCGGCTGGGTTGGTTGGTGCACGCTTCTTTATGGACGAGCCGAGTGTGACCGCGACAGAGAACGCCGTGATGGCCGCCGTCCTCGCCAAGGGCGACACCACGTTGATCAATGCGGCCTGCGAGCCACACGTCCAAGACCTCTGCCGCTTCCTCGTGGCGATGGGGGCAGAGATCGATGGGATCGGCTCGAACGTCCTCTGCGTGCACGGCCGCGCCAGCCTCGGTGGGGCGCGCCATCGCATCGGTCCCGACCACATCGAAGTGGCGTCGTTTATCGGCCTCGCCGCCGTCACACGTGGCGAGATTGTGATCGAGGACGTCGAGCCCGAAGATCTGCATCCCGTGTTGCACGGTTTCGAGCGGCTTGGTGTCCGGATCGAGCTCGACGGTCGCACGCTCACCGTGCCGGACGATCAGGACCTGACGATCCGCGACGATTTCGGCGGACAGGTGCCAAAGCTCGAGGACGGTCCGTGGCCGCAGTTTCCTGCCGACCTCACCTCAATTGCGGTCGCAGTTGCCACCCAGGCGCGCGGCACGATTTTGATCTACGAGAAGATGTTCGAGAACCGCCTGGTCTTTACCGACAAGCTCGTCTCGATGGGCGCGCGCATCGTGCTCTGCGATCCGCATCGCGCGATCGTGACCGGACCTGCTCAGCTGGTTGGCGAGCGCGTCGACAGTCCGGACATTCGTGCCGGCATGGCGATGCTGATTGGCGCGCTCTGTGCGCAAGGCCGAACGGTGATTGGCAACGTCGGCCAGATCGACCGTGGCTACGAGCGGATCGACGAACGCCTGCGTGGCCTCGGCGCGCAGATCGAGCGCGTGCGCGGCTAGTTACCGCCACTTCTGTACGATCCGTGGGCACACGAATGCGATCAGGAGACTCACGTGTCGAAGGAAATCATCCGCACCGAAAACGCGCCCGCCCCACTCGGTGGCGCGCCGTA
>CANKHS010000071.1 GCA_947481755.1 Actinomycetota bacterium
AATGTCGCTACCGTGGCGTATTCGAGGGTGCGAGGCCCGGCGATTGGCCCGCGAGAACCGTTGGGTGGCGGCGGACAAAGCGACCGACGTTACGTAGATGCCAGACGGTTCGCTTGTCGAAGAAGGCGCCGTCACTCGCGGCCTGATGTGCGTGGACGACCTCGGCGGCCGGCTCCTGCCAGATTTCCCAACCTCGCTGCCAGAGGCGCCACTGCAGCTCGATTTCCTCGACGTAGAGCGGCGCGAATGCCTCGTCGAAGCCACCGACGTCGTCCCACGCTTCGCGGCGAATCAGCAGGAAGGCACCAAGCGACCAGTCGACCTGGCGGGCAGAGTCGGGCTCGCCCAGATAGTGGTCGGCCGCAAAGCGCGACGGTGGCAGCAGCTTCCGCAGCGGTGTGCGACGAATGATCGAACCGATCGGCTCGGGGAAGTTACGAGCGGCCTCCTGATACGAGCCATCGAGATTGCGTAGTGTCGGCGCGACGAGGCCGCAGCGCGGATGCTCCTCCATAAAGCGAACGAGGCGCGGCAGGCATTCGAGTTGCGCGATCGCATCGGGATTGACGATCGCGAGGTAGTCGCCCGGCGCGGCGGCAAACGCCACGGCCTGGTTCTCGGCGTAGGAGCGTGTGTCGGGCTGTTCGACCAGCACACAGTCGGGATAATCGGAACGGATCAGCTCGGCCGTGCCATCGCCCGGGCGGTTCGCCACCACGACGATCGTCAGGGCATCCGCCATTCCCTGCTGGCGCAGACCGGCGATCGCGTCGGGCAGGTCGTCCGCCTGGCCGGTCGAGGTCAGTGCAGCAACGACGCTGGCTGACGCGCCCGCAGCCACGGGACGAACCGTACGCTGGCGAACCGGCGATTCGACAAGGACGTCCTGCCAGACCGAGACGAGGCGATCAGCGGCAGCCGTCCAGGTCAACTCGGCTGCCCGCACGAGCCCAGCTGTGCGGCAACGCTCGCGTACGTCCTCGTCGTCGAGCAGCGTCGCGAGACCAGAGGCAATCGCCGACACAGACAATGGATCAACCAAAACAGCCGCGCCACCCGCAACTTCCGGCAAGGCGGTTGCGTCGGCTGCGAGCACCGGTGTGCCGCACGCCATCGCCTCCGCAATCGGCAGGCCAAAGCCCTCGTAGAGTGACGGAAAGGCAAAGACGCCTGCCGCCACGTAGAGATCTCGCAGCGCGGCCTCGCCCTCCACGTAGCCGACCTGATGGACCGCGTCGTTGAGTCCCAGTCCGGCAATGCGCTCGGCCAGCTCGTCGTGATCCTGTTTCGTGTTACCCACGAGGACGAGTGGCGGCATTGCGCTGCGAGCGTCGCGCACGCGCGCGTAGGCCTCGAGGAGACGCAACAGGTTCTTGCGTGGCTGAAGCGCACCAATAAACAGCACGTAGCCAGGCTCCAGCCCAAACGTCGCTCGAACGCGATCGGCCGCGGTTGGATCGGGAGCATAGGCCGCAGAGACGCCGTTGGGGATCGCGATCACCTTCGCGGGATCAAGCGCCAGTTGCGACTTGAGCACATCGAGGCGTCCGTGCTCCGAGACCGTGATGACACGGGCCGCGCGCCGCATCGACCACGGCACGATGCGGCCAAATGCAAGCGCATCCGCCTTGGGCATCAACTCGGCAGCGAAGCGATAGGACGAATCGTGGACCGTCACCACCCCAGGACATGGCAGGCCTGGCGGCAAGACATAGTTGCCGTGATAGAGCGCAGGGCGATCGGCACGAAGCCGCGCAGGCAGACTGACGGCAACGCGCCGATAGTTCGAGCCGATGTCAACAGCAACCGGGCAGACGACACCCGAAGCGGTGATCGCCTCTGGCACCCTCGTCACGTCGCGAACGTAGGCGAGGACCTGAAAATTGAGATCGGTCCGCGCTGCAATTGCCGTTAAGAGACCCGTCGCGACAGTCTCGTCGCCCGTGCGCTGGCGGCCGATGACATCGGCATCAAAGGCAACAATCGGTGGCATCGGTCAGCCGACGCGGCCGCCGCGCACAGGACGCTCGCGCGTCTCGTCCGGGAAGACCGCCTTATCGCCGAGTGAGAGACGCGAAAACTGCAGGAACGAATTGATCAGTCGCCCGGGTGGCCGCGAAGCGCTGCGCACCGCGTAGAAGAGGCGTCCCGCCTCAAGGCCCTTCACCGTTGCCGTCGCAAGCCGACCCTCATCGAGTTCGCGCTCGACGGCCAGTCGCGAAAGGAACGTCACGCCGAGACCCGCCTCAACGGCAGACTTGGCCGACTCCTGAAGCCCGAGTTCGGCGACGATATTGAGATCGCGAACCCGCACCCCCGCGGCGCGGAGTTCGCGCTCGACGACGGTCCGCACTCCCGCACCCTCCTGCTGCACGACGAGTTGCACGTCCAGCAGGTCGCGCATCTCGATCTCCTTCCCAGCAAACGGGTGATCGGACGGCACGACGAGTACGACCTCGTCGCGCAAAAATGGTTCGAAGACCAACGAGCGATGCGGTCGTTCTGCACCGACGATGCCGAATTCCAGCTGGCGATCAAGGATGCGGTCGACAATCGTCTCGGTGTCGTCGACGCGAAGCGACACGATTACCTCGGGGTACTCCTTGTGAAAGGCGCCAAGCAACGCAGGCAGCACGCGCTCACCTGGCCCGGTCGATGCACCCACGATCAAGTGCCCGGTCAGGTCGTCGCCCTCATCTTCCAGACTACGGAACAGGTCTCGTTCGGCACCGAGAATGCGCTGCGCGTGGCGATACGCGACGTGGCCCGCTTCGGTCGGCTCGACGACGCGACCAGAGCGATCGATCAACTGGCACCCGAGGCGCTTTTCGAGCGAGCGAATCGCCAGCGACACGGCCGGCTGGGTGACGCCAAGCTGCTCGGCAGCCTGCGAAAAACTGGAGCGATCGACGACGGCAACGAGGGCCGCCAGCTGCTTGGTATCCATGCTTACCGCTCGACCTTCGGTCCAGAGATACCCTCACGCAACGGCGACTGCGCGGCATCAAAGTAGAGCCGCAGCGCCTCTTCGTCTGCACCACGCGCAAGTGCTGCCTCGATCGAATCGAGGCGCTCGCTCAGCCAGGCCGCATCGATCCGACCTCGGCGTGCGCGCATCAACTTGTCGTGGTGCGTACGCTCGACGGACTCGTCGTCCGAGAACAGACGCTCGTGCAACTGCTCACCCGGGCGGCGACCAATCACGACGACCTCGATGTCCTTGCCCGGCTCGCGACCCATCAGGCGAATCATGTCGTGCGCAAGATCCCAAATTTTGACCGGGTCGCCCATGTCGAGCACGAAGACATCGCCCGACTGACCCACGCCACCGGCCTGCACGATCAGCTGGACCGCCTCGGGGATCGTCATAAAGAAGCGGGTCATCTCGGGGTCGGTGACCGTCACCGGGCCGCCTTCGTCAATCTGGCGGCGGAAGGTCGGAATCACGGAACCGGACGAGCCGAGCACATTGCCAAAGCGAACGGCCATAAAGCGCGTGTTGGGATACTGCTGCGCCTCGGCCTCAACGACGTATTCGCAGAGCGCCTTGGAGGCTCCCATCGCGGTCTCGGAAATGACGGCCTTATCGGTCGACACGAGCACGAAGCGCTCGACCCCAGCATGGGCGGCAATCTCGGCGAGCGCGCGCGTGGCAATAACGTTGTTGCGCAGGGCGCTAAACGGATTGGCCTCCATCAGTGGCACGTGCTTGTAGGCGGCGGCGTGGAAGATCACGCTCGGCTTGGCCTCAGCGAGGATCTTACGCATGCGGTCCGAGTCCTTGACGTCGGCCACACACGAGACGACATTGCCAATCTCGTGTTCCCGCAACCACTGATCAATCTCGAAGAGGTTGTCCTCGGCGTGGTCGATTAGGGTTAGCCGTGCAGGAGACAGCCGGCTGATCTGCCGAACGAGTTCCGAGCCAATCGAGCCACCCGCGCCGGTCACGACGACGGACTCGCCTGCCAGATACCCGCCCATCGAGGCGAGATCGAGATTGACCGGCGGGCGACCAAGGATGTCCTCGACACGGACCTCACGCAGACGCCGCAACAGGTTCGGGTCGCCGTCGAGCAGGTCGTAGAGTCCTGGCAGCGTCTTGACGGGCACGCCCGCTCGCCGACAGGCGTCAACGACACGTTGGCGCGCGGTACCGTCGGCGCCAGGCATCGCGATCACAACCTCGTCGGGGGGCGAGGCCTTAAGAATTGCGGCGAGGTCGTGCGTCGTGCCATCGACCTTGACGCCGTGGAGGCGCATGCCCTGCTTGCGGGGATCGTCGTCGCAAAGGCGGATCGGCGTCATCCGGAGCGAGCGATTACCGAGCATCTCTCGCACGATGACCGAGCCGGCATCGCCAGCACCAACCACAAGTACCTCACGGCCACGTGGAAAGAGTGTGCCGCGACCCTCAAGAATCGTGCGGGCAATCGCACGAACACCGACCGTGCCCAAGAGCAGCAAGAGGAAGTAAATGGCGAGCACACCACGTGGCGGTGTTGCAGCAACCGGAGGAAAGAGGTTGGCGTAGAGCGCGACCACGACGACGGCGATCAGCGATGCGCGAAGCAACAAGCGAACGTCGCGCAGCGACACGTAGCGCCACCAGCGGGTGTACAGGCCGTTGAGGACAAAAACGGCGACAGTCAACACAACAACCCATGGCAGGGTCGCCCAAAACAGCGTGTTCGCCCAGATCGGCATGACGTCGAAACGCAATTGGAACGCGAGCCACCACGCCACGGCAACGACCGCAGCGTCAGCAGCTAGATGACCGAGCCGATGCCAGGAAGGGAAACGCATATCAGCGATCATTATAGGTGCGTGGCGGATCCCCTGCTCGCCCTACGCGGCGGTTCGATAACGGTCGTGGATCCTGATGCGATGGCGCTCTCGTCAGACGAGACCGTCGAACGCCAAATCCACCAGTAGAGCGGGATCGCGCAGCGTTGGTGCAGCTGATGGTCCACGGGGAGCAATCACGAGATCTTCCACACGGGTCAACTGCTGGAGTCGCCCATCCGCAATCAGGGCACGATCGACGGCACCGAGTGTGCCGGCAAACGTTGTCCAGACGGGCGTACCGAGCACCACCGCCTCGCGATTCATCGTGCCACCTGCCGAGATCACGAGGTCTGCCGTCGCCACAAGGCTGCGAGCATCGACGGCGTGCTCCGGCACGATCACACGCGGCAGGTTGAGCGCGCGCACGGCCGCGCCCTGCTCTGCGGTGCGCGGCAGGACCACCTGGTCGACCCGAGGATCCGCCGAAAGCGTCGTCAACACCTGATCAAAGAGCGGGTTGTCGGTGCGGTGATAGAGCGCGAGCTCGGGCGGTGGCCGCATGATCGCGAGCAACGCATCGGCCCGCACCCCGAGGCTATCGCGTACCGACGAATCGGCTTCGAACCCCCACAGCGCGTACTCCTCCTTGAGCCCTGGGAAGCGCACCACCTGTGAGGCGCGGGCGCCATGAGCGGTGATCGCCTCGACGGGAATCGCATCTGGGACGAGGACGCGGGAGGCCAGTCGACAGTTGACGCCATGCTGCAGGCGCGCGCCCTCGTAATCGAACATGGTGACTGCGGGAAAGCCCAGCAGGCGCGCGACAACGGGTTGATCCGTCGAGCCGTGCGCGAGCCCCACGTTGAAGTTGCGCCCCTTTGCCCAGCGCCGCAAGGCATGTACACGTCCGGCAGCAGCACGCCCCTTCCCAAACCGCGAGCGCCCACCGTGGCTGCCAATCTCCTCCACGTTGAGCCCGTGCATGGCGGCCAGCTCTGCCGTCTGGCCGTAGGGGCGCGCCGTCAACTCGACCGTCGCACCACGGGCCTCCAGTACGCGCACGAGCGGTGCCAACACCAGCACGTGTGGCGCGTTGGTGAGGTCGATCCAGACGCGCATTGCGCCTTACGCGATCGGCGCCAGTGCGGCCTCGAGCGCGCCCACAAGCGTCGCCTGATCGGCCGGGGGCAGCGTCGGGTACATCGGCAAAGCGAGACATTCGCGGGATGCGCGCTCGGTCTCCGGCAGGCTCCCGACCGTATAGCCAAGGTCGGCGAACACCGGCTGGAGGTGATGCGGCGTGTCGTAGTAGACGACGTTGCCGACCTCTGCCGCCTTGAGCGCGGCCTGAACGGCAGCGCGATCCTGACAGCGAGCGACGTAGAGGTGATAGATCGGGTCGGCTCCTGGTGCCGTACCCGGCAGTTCGACAAAACGGTCGAGACCAAGCTCGGCGTAGTGGGCCGCAGCGGCCTGGCGCATGTCGTTCCAGCCGGCTAGCTCGGGGAGCAGCACCCGCAAGATTGCGGCCTGCAGCTCGTCGAGCCGGGAGTTCATCCCGATCTGCGTAAACGTGCGCTTGTCCTTCGAACCGTGGAAGCGCAACTCGCGAATGCGCTCGGCGATCTCCGCATCGTTGGTGGTGACGAGGCCGCCGTCGCCAAAACCACCGAGGTTCTTGGTGGGGAAGAACGAGAACGTCGCGATATCGCCGATCGCACCGCAGCGCGTGCCCGCGAGCGACGCGCCGTAGGACTGGGCCGCGTCTTCGATCAGGATCAGATCGTGTCGATCCGCGATCGCCCGCAACTCCGTCATCGGTGCGGGGTGCCCAAACAGGTGGACGGCCATGATCGCCCGCGTGCGTGGCGTTACCGCAGCCTCAACCGCCGCCGGATCGAGCTGATACGTAGTGGCGTCGATATCGGCAAAGACCGGCGTGGCACCAACCGAACCGATCGACTCGGGCGTTGCGTAGAAGGTATAGGCGGGGCAGATGACCTCATCGCCGGCGCCA
>CANKHS010000072.1 GCA_947481755.1 Actinomycetota bacterium
CGTGCCGATCCACATGCAAGACACGGGCAACCTTGTCTCGTCATCGATCCCCTTCTTGATCGCACGCCTCGCAGGCCAAGGCGACTTGGCGGGCAAGACCACGCTGCTCTCGGGCTTCGGCGTCGGGCTCTCGTGGGCCAGCACGGTTGTGCGCTTCGACGCCAACCCCATCGCCTAGACAACGTCCCACATCGGACGCCAGATGGGTGGTACTCTCGCCCCGTCCTTCCAAGGAGAATCGATGAACGGCGTGCAGCTCGAGCTACTAACCTCGCAGGAATTCGTCGCGGCGGAGTTCACCGCGGCGATCATCCCCCTCGGCGCATGTGAGAGCCACGGCGATCACATGCCGATGGGTACCGACGGCCTCGCGTCGCACGCGCTGGCTGTGCGCATCGCCGAGCAGCTCGAGCACACTGTCGTCCTGCCGCCGAACTCTCTCGGCATGAGCGGCCACTACCGGCATCAGCCGATGGCGCTCAGCCTTAGTGCCGACACCCAGACGCGCGTGATCGCCGACGTGCTCGAGTCGCTGCACCACTGGGGCATCCACCGTGTGCTGCTCCTCAACGGGCACGACGGCAACATCCCGCCGATCGAAATCGCTGCGCGCAACACGAAGATCGCGCACCCGGAGATGAGCATCGCGACGATGGACTGGTGGGTCGTCACGAACCAGCGCATCCCCGCCGACACGTTCGATGTGTGGGAGGGCTGGGGCCACGCGGGTGAGGCGGAGACGTCGCTCGGCATCGCGCTCTTCCCCGACCTCATGCAGATGGAACACGCCCGCGGCCAGGTGCCGACGACCGATCCTTCTGTGCGGGAGTTCTGGCTCTTTGAGGAGCTCACGTCCTACGGCGCCTCCGGTGCCCCGAGTCACGCGACGGCGGTAAAGGGCGAGGCGATTATCAACACGGTCGTCGACTACATGGTTCCGTACATGCGCCGCTTCGAGGACCACGGCCTCTCCTATAACCCGCAGGACGAGCCGCCCGTCCAGTCCTGATCAGACGCCGGCGGCCTTGGCCTTGACCAGCGCCGTGATCGTCGCATTGACCGGGGCCACAAGCCCCACGGTGCGGGCGGCCGGATCGATCGCGCCGTTGATCACATCAATCTCGCAGCGGCGCCCAGCCATCAGGTCGAGCAGCATCGATGGTCGTGCGTCGGGGATCTTCTCGCCGAAGGCGCGCGCGTAGGCGACCGGATCGTCGAAGTCGAGACGGATGCCCTTGGCCATCGCGACGTCGTAGACCTCGCGGGCGCAGCCAGAGGCCACGCTCCACGCCTCGGTGTCAGCCATGACTTCGCCGATGCGCCAGCCGAGCACGGAACACGTGCCACTAAACGTCGCGTTACAAAGCAGCTTCTCCCAAACCAGTTGGTTGACGTCGTCGTAGACGCTGACGCGGAAGCCGGCGGCCTCCCAGACCTGGGCCACGTCACGAATACGGTCGGTCACCGGGCCGTTGCGTTCGCCGAGGCGTACGAGTTCCATGCCGTTGTGGTGCGCGTGCCCCGGCCCGACCATCGAGGCGCCGAAGCCGCCGACCACACCGATGACGACGCGCTCATCGCCGAGGATGGCGGCCATGCGATCGGGGCTGCCGAGCCCGTTCTGAATCGGCAGGACGACCGTCGTCTCGCCGACGAGGGGGCGGATCGACTCCGCGGCCGCCTCGATGTCGAAGGCCTTCGTCGCGACGATGACAAGCTCGCACTCGCCGACGTCGCGCGGATCCGTCGTCGCCTGGATACGCACGGTACGATCGCCGCTCGCGCCCTCGAGACGCAGACCGTTCGCCTGGATCGCCGCGATGTGATCGGGCCAGCTGTCGATCGCCCAGACCTCATTGCCGGCGTCGGCGAGCAACGCCGCATAGACGGAGCCCATCGCTCCTGTGCCGACAACCGCGATCTTCACGTTGGCAGTCTAGAGGTGCCTGGGAACTCCGCGTAGACCCGCTCGGTTGCCGCAGCAATGGCGTCCCACGAGAACGGGCCATCGGCTGCCGCCCGACTCGCAGCGGCCATCGCCTCACGCCGTGCGGGGTCACGCAGGACCTCAATCAGTGCCGCAGCAAGCGCCTCTGGATCTGCTGGTGGCACGACGACGCCAGCGCCGTACTGTTCGACGACTTCGGCGAAGCCTCCGACGCGCGTCGCCACGATCGGTCGCCCGAGTGCCAGTGCAGCGAAGAGCACGCCCGACTGATCAATCCTCCGATACGGCAGCACGACGACGTCCGCGCGCAGCATCGTCCCGACGAACTCCTCGGTGGGAGTGAAGCGCAGGTCGGAGGTCACGCCAAGTGCGCCATCCGCTGCCATGCCCTCAAGGCGCGCGGCGCCGTCTGGGTCGCCGAGCACGCGCCCGGCGACGAGTAGACACGCGTCGGGCAGCGCCGAACGCACAGCGGGCCAGGCGTCCAGCAGGATGTCGAGGCCCTTGTACGGGCGTAGGAGACCAAGCATCGCAACCAGAGGCACCCCGTCCGGCACGGCAGGTGCCACGGGCGTGACGTCGCGATACGCGGTCAAGGCACCATGCGGGATCATCTGGACCCGTTCTGGATCAACACCAAGCTCCTCAATCAGCGCGTCGCGCCCATGCTGCGAGTGGACGATGACTCGTTTGAATGCACGCGCGTTGGCTGCCGATCGTCGAAGCCGTCGAGGGGTCGGGTGATTCGGCAAGGCATCGTGCGCGGTGTAGACAACCGGCACGCCGATCACACGCTCGACAACGCGCCACCAGCAGCGGTCAACGACCCCCATCGGTAGCCATTGAACGTGGATTGCGTCGGGGCGGCGGCGCATCAGCCCCGGTGCGAGCGCAACCAAGTCGAAGGGATGCTCGAGACCTCGTGCCACCTTCCGTGCCCGACCAGGTACCCGATCCGCAAGCCGATAGAAAACGTGCCGCACAGTGACGCCCTCAGGCGCCGGCGGCTGGGCAATCCGCGGAGCGCTCGCCAGCAGCGTGACGTCGTTGCCCCTCGCAACGAGCGCCGCTGCCAGCGCATCGTCATAGGGGCGCGTCTCGCCGCGCGGATCGACGAGCACAATCCTCATCGTCTGGCCTCCGGCACGTCTCGCATGCCCCCGATCCTACCGGCGACCCCCACGCCGAGGGTTCGCGTACCATGAGGAACGTGGTGGATTCGAACGGAACCGAGTCGGAGATCGATCTCCGCAGCTATCTCAATCGCATCCTCGCCCGTTGGTGGGTCGTCGCGATCTTCGTTGTCCTCGCCATCATTGGGTCGTTCACGATCCAACGCACGCAGAATAAAAACCTGACGCGTGCCGTCGCCACGGTCTACCTTGGCCAGCCAATCAGTCCCAATGGCTCACTGGTGCCAAACCCGCTGTCGTCGAACCCGCTCTTTGCCAATGCACTCGCACACCAGGCCGCCTATCAAGACCCGGCAGCACGCAAGGCTGGCCTCGAAGCCACTGCCCTTGCCGGCAAGGTCTCGGTTGAGCTGATCTCGACAGCCGTCGGGGTCAAGGGCACCGCCGTTCCGCTCGCACAGGTGATCGTGCAGGGGCCGTTTACGGCAGCGCAATCGGCAGCGGCGGCAAATGCCTTGGCCGAGGCGATCGTTGCTGAGTCCAATACCTATACCGACGCCAAAAAGGTCGAAGCGATTGCCGCTCGCGATCGTCTCCGCGCGCGCCTTGACCAGCTCGCGCAGAGCGGCACCGAAACGCAGGCTCGCCTCGACGCACTCGAGAAGGCTGCCCTCAGCCCAGCTGAGCGCAGTTCGCTCACCACACCCTTGATCGCGATGCTGCAATTCGACTCGAATACCGAGGCGATCCTGACCGACAAGTTGCCGGATCTCGAGACGCAAGTTGATTACATCGAGAACGTCGAATCGGCCAGCGTCATCACTCCCGCCCGCGGCTCCAAGGTCGCACCGACGTCAAAGCAGTTCTCGCTCTTCATCGCACTCGTGCTCGGATTCCTCGTCGGGATCCTTGCCGCGATCCTCTCGACGGTCTTCTGGCCGGTGCGCAACGAACTCGAAGCGGAGACAACGGCTACCCCGTAGGGGTACCATCACCCGTATGCCAACAACTGTCGTCACCGGTGGAGCAGGATTTCTCGGATCGCATCTCTGTGAGCGACTGCTTGCAGCCGGCCACAAGGTCTGGTGCCTCGACAACCTCGATACGGGCTCGTTGACGAATATCGCGCACCTGCGCGACGACAACTTCACGTTTGTCCAGCACGACGTGACGACGCATATCGAGATTCCGGGCGACGTCGACTTCGTCTTCCACTTCGCGTCGCCGGCCAGCCCGATCGACTACCTGCGCCTGCCGCTGCAGACCTTGAAGGTCGGTTCGTACGGCACACATAATGCGCTCGGCCTGGCCAAGGCCAAGCGAGCCCGTTTTCTGACCGCCTCGACGAGTGAGGTGTACGGCGATCCGCTGATCCACCCTCAGCCCGAGTCCTACTGGGGCAACGTCAATCCGATTGGTCCCCGCGGCGTCTACGACGAGGCCAAGCGGTATGCCGAGGCGATGACGATGGCGTATCACCGCCAGCAGGGCGTCGACACGGCAATCGTGCGCATCTTCAACACGTACGGCCCGCGCATGCGCGCCTTCGATGGCCGCGCCATCCCCACCTTCGTGCGCCAGGCGCTCGAGAACAAGCCAATCACTGTCTTTGGCACGGGTGCGCAGACGCGGTCGTTCTGTTACGTCGACGATCTCATCACCGGCATCATCGCGCTCGCGTTCTCGACGGAACACGAGCCGGTCAACATTGGCAATCCCGAGGAGTTCACACTGCTCGAGTTGGCCGAAATGGTCGTTGAGTTGACCGGGTCGTCGAGCGAGATTGTGTTCGAGGCCTTGCCGGTCAACGATCCCCAGCAGCGGCGCCCCGATATCACTCGCGCGACGGAACTCTTGGGTTGGGGACCGACCGTGCAGCTGCGCGAGGGTCTCACCCGCCTGCTCGACCAGTCGAGCCGTGCCGAATTGACCGGCCGCGTCGTCGGCGCATAGCCGAACCGCCGCCGCTCTCTCCTGACGCGTCTCTGACACACATTGTTGCCTCATCGTGGGGCAGGAAGACTGCCGTCAGCGCTGTAGACTCTAAACCGTGGCTGCACCTGTATCGCCCGAATCTGGCTCCTCGCCTCTGAGCCCCAACCCCACGCCTCCTCGTGAGGTTCGTGACCCGCGCTCTCAGACGGGTGTTTCGACGCGCCGGCTGCGCTATCTCGTTGGTCGCGCACTCGAGGTCGCGGTGCTGTTGGCGATTGACATCGCAGGCCTCACGGCCGCGATTTACTCGGGTCTCGCCCTCCGCGAATTCCTCAATCAGCGCCCAATCGATTCCACGCTGCTCTGGTCGGCCGAGCGCGAATGGCTGCCGTTCGTCTTGCTTGTCACTGTCCTGATCTTCGCGCGCAACCGGCTCTACCGTCCGCGCGAGACGCGTCCTGGCGGTGCGCAGATCGTTTCGGGCCTGTTCGTTGCCGTCGTCGTCATCGCAGTCTTCTCGATCGCAACGAATAACGAGCGCTTCACGACGTACCTCATCTTCCCGTACACCTTTATCGCCTCGGCAATCCTGATCCCCTTCACGCGAGGCGTGTTTACAACGCTGACGGATGCGACCGCGCGACTGATTGGCGTGGAGCGCCGCGTGCTCGTTGTTGGTGAGGCCTCTGCGACCCGCAGTGTCGAGGCCGCGCTCCGCGATGCAGCACCGGGCGCCGGTCTGCGCACCGTTGCCCACGTCGACGACGTCGACCACCTGGCCGACGCCATCGCCGAGCATCATCCGCACGACGTCGTGCTGGCCCGGCCACCGGACGACGAGACGATGCTGATCGCGCTTGAGGCCTGTCGCGAGCGCCGTATCCGCCTACGCGTCGTACCGACCGCCGCGGGTCTGCTCGCCCACCATGCCGACTACGTCCCCGGCCTCGCTGTGCCGCTGTTCGACATCGTGCCGCCAACCATTCAAGGCGTCGATTGGGTCGTCAAGCGCGGCTTCGACCTACTCATCTCTGCCGCCCTCTTGATCGTGCTTAGCCCGATCCTGCTGATTTCGATCCTGATGATCCGCCTCACCTCCCCCGGCCCGATCTTCTTCCGCGACCAACGCGTTGGCCTCGGTGAACAGACCTTTGCCATGCTCAAGCTGCGCAGCATGACCTCCAATGCCGAGCAGGAGCAGGCCGAACTCGAAGATCAGAACGAGGCCGACGGCGCGCTCTTCAAGATTCGCAACGACCCGCGCATCACACCGGTTGGCCGCGTCCTGCGTCGTTTCTCGATCGACGAGCTACCTCAGTTGTTGAATGTGCTGAAGGGCGAGATGAGCCTCGTTGGCCCGCGACCGCTCCCGATGCGCGACTACCAACTGCTCGAGCCTTGGCACCGCCGCCGCTACAGCGTGCTGCCCGGCATCACGGGCCTCTGGCAGGTCTCGGGCCGCTCGAACCTCGGCTTCGACTCGCTCGTCCGCCTCGACTTCTTCTATCTCGAGTCGTGGTCGATCTGGATGGACATCGCGATCATCGCGCGCACACCGCTCGCGATCCTGCGCGGCCGCGGCGCGTACTAGCTCGGCTGAGACGAGCTAGATCCGGCGTAGCGCGACGGCGCCGTTGTGGCCGCCGAGGCCAATCGAGCACGAGATCGCGACGTCAAGATTTGGCAGCTCGCGCGCGCCCTCGGGCACGTAGTCGAGGTCGCAGACCGGATCGGGCTCAACGAGGTTGATCGTGGGCGGCAC
>CANKHS010000073.1 GCA_947481755.1 Actinomycetota bacterium
ATCGAACTCAATGTCACCGAAGTTGAGGACGCGTCCATAGAGGCCCTGCTTGGTGTTGACGTTCTGAATGCGATCGATGCTGGCGCTGCGTTCATTGCGATTCGCAATACCTCGCCGAACAATGACACGCCGGTCCGTGACGGTGTAATGGCTGTCGAGGCGCTTGATCCACGCAAGCACGACAACAACGGCAATGAAGATCACCGTTGCGGCGAAGAACCATGAGATCGGAACGTCCACGACGAGACCGAGCAGAATGCCCACGATCAATGGCAGCAACCCGACGATCCCCCACTTAAGGAGAAACGAAATCGACCACTTCCACGTCGGACGCCCCTCCCAAATCAGTTTTTCGCCCTCCAGAATTTCTGCCATTCTGTGCCCTCCTATAGTGCTGAATGAACGGTATCGCACCGACCCTCAGGGTGTAAACACAAGCCCATGGGTGGTAGATTCCGCGCATGGGTGCGTATGACGTTTGTGTAATTGGTAGTGGGCTCGTTGGCGCATCCACCGCGAACGCTCTCGTACGTGAAGGTGCGGGCCGTGTCCTGCTCCTCGACCGCGGCAACGCTGGTGGTGGCGACTCTGCGTTGACCTTCGGCATGGTTCGCCGCCACTACACAAACCCGGTGCTGATTCAGCTGTCGATGGCCGGCACTGAGATCCTCGCCCATTGGGATGAGGAGGTCGGAGTCGGCAGTAGTGCCTATGTACCGACTGGCTATCTGTTGCCGGTGCCGGAGCGCCTGGTCGATGCCTGTCGCACCAACGTCGAGCGCCAGCAGGGCTTCGGACTCGAGACCCAGCTGCTGACACCGTCCGAGATCCACGAAGTAGAACCACTGCTGTCTCTTGAGGGCGTCGCAGCGGCAGCGTATGAGCCGCATGGTGGTGTCTGTGACAGTCGTCTGATGATCGACTCGTGGCTGCTCGATGCACTCGGCCGCGGCCTCGAACTGCGCCAGCACGCACCCGTCGCGGCGATCACCTTCGATGGAGATCGTGCCACTGGGGTGCAACTAGCGGATGGAGAACGCATCGAAGCCGGTCAGGTCGTCGTCGCCACGGGCGGTTGGTCCCCAGAGGTCCTCGCGGGCATCTGGGAGGTGCCATTCAACCTTGTTCGCATTCAGGTTGCCGTCCTCCGTCTGCCGCCGGGCCAGGTCGCGCCGGCGGCCGTGACGAGCGATGCGGTCTCGAATGTCGTCGTCCGGTCGGCTGCGGGGCGCGACATCTGGGTCGTCGCGTATCAAGCCGACACACCGACCATCAGCGTGCGAGACGATTGCCAACTGCCGTTGCTCGACGGCTACGAGAGTGCCATTCGTGGTCCCCTCGAGGAGCGCTTCCCCACGCTTGCAGGCGCACCGCTGGTGGGTGGCTGGGGTGGCGCCTACGACGCGACGCCGGACTGGCACCCCCTCGTCGGCCAAGTCCCCGGCACCGAGAATCTCTGGATCTGCGCCGGTTGGTCCGGCCATGGCCTCAAGTCGACTCCTGCCATCGGTCGCGTGATGGCCTCGCTCGTCACCGGGCAGACGCCCACAATCGATGTCAGCGACCTTGCGCCCGATCGTTTTGCACGAGGTTTCGAGAACCCGTGCGCTTATGGTCCTGGTGCACGTGCCTGACTGCTAGCAGGCGGAACACACTCGCAGCACTACTACCCGGTGGTGGGCTCGGCTGGTTGTCGAGTGGGAGTTGGTTTTGGAGTGCGGATCTTCAGCGTCTTGGTAGCGGGCGCTCCAACGAGACCATCCCTACTAGGTGTGATACTGATGAGCCAGGTGCCAGCTCGCTTCAAGCTGATCTCACAGGTGGCAGTGCGCTTGCTGGTCTTCTTGTTGGTTGTGATTTTGCACGTTCCACGCACTGTTCGAATGGCGTGGGTTTGGAAGCGCCGGTTAGCGTTGCTGGTGGCGACGATCGTGTAGGTCGTGTCGGGTGCTGCAGCGAACTGGCTGGTGATTGACTGGTTAGTCGTGCGTGTACCTGTCGCCCATTGAATGCGTGTGGGTGTTGGGGGTAAGGCGGACTCGCCGGGAGGAATGCTAGACGCGGCTGGGGTGACACTGACCGCGCTCGATGCACTACCGGCCCCAGTGCCGTTGATGGCGCGGAGTTTGACTTGGTAGGCGGTGCCGTTGGTGAGGCCGGTGATTACGAGTGGTGACGCGGTCGAGGCGGGGTTACGTGTCGTCCACGATCCACCGTTGTCGGTGGAATATTCATAGTTGATGATCGCGCTGCCATTATTGGCCCCTGTAGTAAAAGCAACACTCGCACTCCCATCTCCCGGCGTGGCAAGAAGGCTGGTTGGCGCGTCAGGCGCGGCAGACGGGGTAACGCTGTTTGACGCAACTGATGCGGCTGTTTGCCATGTATTGAGATTGGCAGTCGCAGTGAATGTGTATGCGATTCCAAGAGCCAAGCCACTCACGACGCAGGATGGGGCCGGCGCGGTGATGGTGCAACTCAATGTGTTGTCCTGCACCGAGGTGACGGTGTACGAGGTCGGCGATCCGTAACGAGCCGAAGCCGGATTGGCAGCGCTGACCGTCGCTGAAGTCACGCCACTAAGCACCGTGACGGGTGCCGCTGGCCGGCTTGGAGGGGCAGGACTTGCGCCTGTCGCCTTCCAGACGTTGGCAGATGAAGCGTTCGCCACGTAGACATTACCGCCGGAATCGATCGTGATCGCGACAGGCTCGATCCCACTGTCGGCCCAACCGGCGGCCGTACCGTTCGCTGCGATCCGCGTCACCCGGTTTGGGTTGTATGCATCGTTAGCCGTGTAGAGATTCCCGGCTGAATCGATCGTAATTCCAGACGGGTAGCTGCCGGTGGACACTGGCCATGGAGACCCATAGTTCGTCCCGTCGGGAGCCAACTTTGCAACACTCGCCGCCCCCCATCGCGTAACGTAAACGTTGCCGGCAGAGTCAACCGCTATCGCCCCGGCCCCGGCGCCGGTCGACGCGGGCCAGTTGCCCCCCGCCACTGATCCGCTCGGCGCGATCTTCGACACGGTGCCCGTGCCGTTGTTGCCGGTGAAGATGTTGCCGGCCGAATCGGCTGCAATCCAGAGTGGCTGGCTTCCCGCACCGGTTAAGGCCGGCCAGTTTCCGCCAGCAGGTGTTCCAGTCGGCAACAGCTTCATGACTGCGTCAGAACCGCTTAGCGCGACGAATATGTTGTCTGCTGCGTCAATTGCGATACCGCGCGGACCGCTTCCAGCCCCAGTCGAGACCGGCCAGTTTCCGCCAGCAGGTGTTCCATTCGGCGACAGCTTCATGACCGCGTTGGATCCATTCAACGTCACGTAAATGTTGTCTGCGGAATCGATGACGATCCCGCGCGGGCCACTGCTTGCGGCGGTCGTTACGGGCCAGTTGCCACCAGCGGACGCGCCTCCTGGAGTGAGCTTTGAAACGCTCCCTACGCCGGAGCCATTGTTGTAGTTCGTCGTGTAGATGTTTCCTACTGAATCAATCGCGATGGCGTTGGGACTGGATCCGGTTGTCCCGTAGAGCGCCGACGTGGCGTGGGCTGGCGTGGCCAAAAAGGCAGCACCCGTGACAGAAGCTGCGACAGCGAGAGCAGCCAGTGCAAGTGATTTGGTAAGGCGATTGGTGCGAAACGGGTGTGGCGTCATCTATTCCAAGCGAACTACTTTGGCGACAAAGGAAAAATGTTACTGCACAACACGAGCGCTCAAAGGTACCTTCAAGGCAGGCGGGCGATTCTCTCTTGGAGGGTAGAGAGAGTCTTGCCCGCGGTCTTGAGGTCTGCTGCACCCGCCGTCTCGGCGCACGCACCCGATCACAGGCTGGATGCGCGCTACGCGGCGTAGATCAACTGCGCTCACCCGGCGTGACGCGGAACGCGTCGACCACCGACTCGATCTGGCGCAACGACGTCAGGACGGTCTTGAGCGTACGAAGGTCACCGATCTCGAGCACGTACCAGTTGCGCGACATGCCTTCGCTGACGTGGCCGCCGTACTCCACCACGTTGCAGCCATGTTCTGCCACCGTACGACCGACGTCTTCGAGCAGCCGCGGACGATCCCAGGCTTCGAGCGCTACGCCAACGCGGAACGACGCCTCTGGCGCATCACCACTCCAGGCGACCGGCGTAAAGCGCTCAGGTGTTCGGGCCAACTGTCGCGAATTTGGGCAGTCACCGCGATGGATCGTGATGCCCCGACCAACTGAGATGTAGCCCACGATGTCGTCGCCCGGCACGGGTGTGCAGCACTTTGCCATTCGCACCATCACGCCTGCCCCGGCCTCGCCGTCAACGACGATGCCGTAGGCGTCCGAGGCAAGTGCGCGACTGCGCCCACCCGTGCGGCGCGTCGGCGTCGGTTCGGTCTCGACCTCGGCAGTCTTGAGCTGCGCCAACAGCTTCTGAATCACGATCGGCACGGTGATTTTGCCGCTCCCGAGCGCGACGTAGAACTCCTCCGCCTTGTGATACCCCATCTCGCGCATCACACCAGCCAAAACCGGCGACGAGGCGATCCGTTGCGTGGGCAGCCGATTCTGCTTGAGCGCGTTCTGCAGTAGATCGCGACCCTTCTGCTCCGTGTCCTCGCGCTGCTCGCGTGCGAACCAGACACGGATCTTGTTGCGCGCCCGCGTCGTGGTGACGACCCCGAGCCAGTCGCGAGATGGTCCACGCTCACCCTTGGACGTCAGCACCTCGACGATGTCGCCCGAATTGAGCGTCGACGACAGCGAGACAATCCGCCCGTTGACCTTGGCCCCAACGCAACGATGTCCAACGTCGGTATGGACGGCGTACGCGAAATCGAGCGGCGTTGCCCCTGCCGCCAGGGCCTTCAACTCGCCCTTCGGTGTGAAGACGAAGATCTCGTCGTCGACGAGTCCCGTGCGCAGGTCGGCCATGTAGCCCTGCGGATCACCCTCCGGCACCGCAACCAGATCGTCCAGCCACTGCGTGGCAACGCCGGCTCGCTCTTTGTAGAGCCAATGCGCCGCGACACCGTACTCGGCTCGCTGGTGCATCTGGACGGTACGTACCTGGATCTCGAGCGGCTTACCGTGCGGTCCAATGATCGTCGTGTGCAGCGACTGGTACCCGTTCGTCTTTGGCACGGCGATGTAGTCCTTGAACCGTCCAGGCATTGGCTTCCAGAGTGCGTGGACGACACCGATGGTGCCGTAGCAATCACGATCCGAGTCGACCAGTACGCGCATCGCTGTGAGGTCGTAGATCTCGTTGAATTCTTTGCCGCGCCGCGTCATCTTCTCGTAAATCGAGTAGAAGTGCTTGGCGCGCCCGGCGATCGACGCTTTGATCGAGACCACCTGCAACTGATCGAGCAACTGCTCACCGGCCTCGGAGACAAACCGTTCACGATCGGCACGGCGCTCGTTGACCATCGATTCGATCTCGGCGTACTTGCGGGGGTAGAGCGTTGCGAAGGCGAGATCTTCGAGCTCCCACTTGATCGAGTGAATACCCAGACGATGGGCAAGCGGTGCGTAGACCTCGAGCGTCTCCTTGGCCTTCTGCAGTTGCTTCTGCTTACCAAGGAACGACAAGGTGCGCATGTTGTGCAGACGATCGGCGAGCTTGATCACGATCACCCGAATGTCCTCGGCCATCGACAGGATCATCTTGCGATAGTTCTCGGCCTCTGCCTCTTCGCGCGACGCGAACTGGATCTTCGAGAGCTTGGTGACGCCCTCCACCAGAACGCGCACCTCGGGACCAAAGCGCTGCTCGATCTCGTCGGCCGTGGCCTCGGTGTCTTCGACCACGTCGTGCAGCAATGCGCCGATCAGCACGTTCTCTGGCTGCCTCAACTGGGCGCAGATTTTGGCGACGCCCCACGGGTGGTACACAAACGGCTCACCACTCTTCCGCAGCTGTCCATCGTGGTGCAGACAGGCCATTTCGAAGGCAACGGCCAGACGCTCTGTGTCGGCATCCGGCGCGTACTCATGGACGTCCTCGATCAGTTCGTCCAAAAGCTCGCGATGAATCTCCGCGGCGGGTACAAGTGCGGTAACGGGCATTGCCTAGCGAATGGTACCGGAGTCCGATTCTCGGTTGGTCTAACTAGGCAGGAACGCCGTAGACACTGGCTGCAAACCGGTGTTCTGCTGCACCGTCAACCCGTACCCAGCTGGGACCGGATGGGGCGAGCCAGCCCGCTCGCGGCGGATCGAGCAACACGGCATCGACGAAGTGTGAGGCGAGTTCAGGGTACGCCGTCAACGTGTCGTGATCGATCAACGCAATCCACGACCCGGTGAGCAGGTGCGTGGCTCGCTCCGTGATGGCGTCGTCGGAACACAGGTGGGAAAACAGCAGGGCTCCACTGAGGCCAAAACGATCTGGGTGGAGCGCCGCCGCGAGCATGCTTCGCCGACGCGCAACGTCTGCCCCGACAATCAGCACGCCCTCACCGGCGGCAGCGAGCCGTGTCAGCTCCGCGATCGCTCCCCCATCGCGCGCGTCGCGCATGGCGTCGATCGCGACGCCGTCCATCAGGGCTGGTGGGGTCTCCCTCGGTGTCGACCGAAGCAACTGGCAGGTCTGATCACACGGCGTCAGGCACATCCCGATCGGTTCTGGCAGCTCGGCAGGGAGTGGTTGGACGGTACGCGTGATCAACTCGACCCGTTCGGCACCC
>CANKHS010000074.1 GCA_947481755.1 Actinomycetota bacterium
CCCCGACAGCGGCGCCGCAATCGCCTCAGGCGTGCGCCGCGCTTGCTCTGGCTGGCCGGTTGGGCCCGCTGGCCACGCCCTCTCGTTGGTCTCCTGCTGGTCATCGTGTTCCTGCTTGCGGCCGTCGTTTGGCCACCGTTCGTCTGGGTTGCCGCATTCGTATGGGGGCTATGGGCGGCTGTCGTGGTGCTGGACGCCGGTCTGCGGCGATCGCAGGGTGTGATTGCGGCGGTCATCGCAATCCTCTTGGGGCCGCTTGGGGTGTGTCTGGTGATGTGGAGTCGTCGACGAGCGATCCGGAAGGTGCCCGACGATGGGTTGTCGTGGCCGATGGGGTACGCAGTCGTCGCGCTGCTAGCGGGCTTTGTCTTGAGCGCTTTGATGATGGGCATGGTGTTGCGGGCGGCCCCTCGTGGTGTTGATGTACCCCGCTCAGCGATGGGGGATCGCATCATGGCTGGCGATCGTGTGCTCGTGGTGCCGACGACAATCGCACCGGTCGGACGTGGCGATGTGGTCGCGGTTGATCGCTTCAAAGGCGTCGATGCGGCACTCAGTTCGTCGGGTGGAATTGCCGGTGTCGGACGGATTGTGGGCGAGGCCGGAGAGGTGATTGGCGCGATCGACGGGGCTCTCTACATTTGTAAGAACCTGCCGGATGCCGCCGTTGGACTACAGCCAGAGGATGAGTGCTCGACGCCCTCGGAGCTGATGTACCTCCGCACTCCGACTCCAGACTTTGGACCGATTCGGATTCCGCCCGGCACGGTCTGGGTGATGTCGGATGACCGCGCGGGTGCGTTGATCGACTCCCGCGTGTACGGGGCGGTGCCGGAGTCGGCGTTGCTGGGTCGTGTGGTCGCGATCCTGACGCCGCTGTCACGCCTCGGCATCCTTTAGCGCGTAACCAGAGCCAATCTGCGCGCCTCGGGCGCCGACGCAGCGGCTAGTCTCGTGTCATGGCATCGACGCCGCGCAATCGCACTCCCGGGCTGGCGCTGATCGCGCATGATCAGGGTCTCGGCTCGCGTTTCGTGGCGGGAGCCGACGAGGCCGGCCGTGGTGCCTTGGCGGGCCCGCTTGTCGCCGCTGCGGTGTTGTTGGAGCCGGGTGCACTTGGTACAGACGAGCAGGCGTTATTGGCGCGCCTCAACGACTCGAAGAAGCTCTCCGCTGGGGTGCGCGACGAGCTTGCGCTGGCAATTGGAGCGGTGGCCTTGAGGATTGCGGTGGTGGCGATCGCGAGTACCGAGATCGATGAGCACGGTATTCAGGCGGCCAACCTCGGTGGATTGAGTCGTGCGCTCGACCTGCTCGGGGCGCCCCAGGGGACTGCGCTTGTCGTCGATGGGTTCGCTCTGCCGATGCAGAGGCGTACTCATCGTTCGCTCGTCAAGGGCGATGGCACGAGCGCTGCGATTGCCGCGGCGTCGATCATCGCCAAGACGACGCGCGATCGTGTCATGGAGGGTCTCGATGTCGCGTCGCCGGGCTACGGCTTCGCGGCCCATGCGGGATACGGCACGTCGGTGCATCGAGAGGCCATCACGCGACTGGGGCCGTGTCATGCACACCGTTTTTCGTTTGCGCCGATCGCTATCGCTGCGTAGATCTCCCGCTCAGGCTGGGCGCGATGGTGAGCGGCTGGCGATGGTGCTCTACCTCGTGCGCGGATATCGCGTGTTGGGGCGCAATGTGCGAGTGGGGCGCACGCAGGTAGATCTCGTCTGTCGGCGGGGCAACCAACTGGTGCTCGTCGAGGTCAAGCGACGCCGGACCGCGACGCACGGTGGTGCGCGTCAGGCGTTGGGCTACGACCAGGCGCGGCGACTCCTACGGGCTGGGATGTGGCTGCGAGCGCGCTACCCGTGGGTTCGTGGAATGCGTGTGGATCTCGTCGCGATTGACGGGTGGCACGTGCAGATCGTGCGCAGCGCGGTTGACGGCGACACGTACCTGTCGGATTCTGAGCGAGTAATGCTCTAAACGAGCGCTCGCGTGTCTGCGGCGCAGTGGCAGGATCAAACCATGCTCACACACGCCCGCGCCTATGCCGTGATCGGACTCGATGCGATCCCAATCGAAGTGGAGACGTATGTCTCCGAACAGGACGGTGCCGGTGCCTTTACGATCGTGGGTCTACCGGACAAAGCGCTGCAGGAGGCGCGGGCGCGGATTCGCTCGGCAGCCGCAGCGGCAGGGCTCCTGATCCACAAGGCCGTGATTCTCGCCAACCTTGCCCCAGCCGAGGTACGCAAGGAGGGAGCCGGCTTTGATCTCCCAATTGCTCTGGCCGTGATGGCGGGTTTTGGTTGGGTCAATCAGGACATGCTCGGCGAGGTTGCGGCTGTCGGCGAGTTAGCCTTCGACGGCCGGTTGCGGCCGGTGCCGGGGATTCTGTCGATTGCTGAGGCGGCCGTGCGCGATGGGCACTCGACGTTGCTCTGTCCCGAGCAATGTGCGCATGAGGCGTCACTGGTGCCGGGCTGTCGGCCAATCGGCTGCGCAACGCTGCGGGAGGCGGTGCGCATCCTCAACGGGGAAGACCTGCCAAGGCCGGTCGTGGAGCGCCAGCCGCGCGTTGCCCAGCCCGTGCCGGATCTGGTGGATGTCCGTGGGCAGCCTTCGGCTCGGCGGGCGTTGGAGATCTGTGCGGCGGGCGACCATAACCTGCTCCTCGTGGGCCCGCCCGGTGTGGGCAAGACCATGCTCGCGAAGCGACTGCCAGGGATTTTGCCGCCGCTGGACGACGAGCAGGCATTGTTGGCAACGCGCATCCACTCGGCCGCTGGTGTGCTACCAGACGGCTCAGGGCTGTTGCGGTCACCGCCGTTTCGCGCCCCACACCATTCGGCAACTACGGCGGCCTTGGTGGGTGGGGGCTCGAAGATTCGTCCGGGTGAGGTGACGCTCGCGACGGGTGGCGTGTTGTTTCTCGATGAGCTACCCGAGTTTCGGCGGGATGCGCTGGAGGCGCTGCGTGTGCCGATTGAGGACGGCTCGGTCCGGATCTCGCGCGCCTCGGGCTCGCTCGTCTTGCCGTCGCGCTTTGCCCTGATTGCTGCGATGAATCCGTGCCCGTGTGGCAGTCCCGATGCAGCCGCCTGCACGTGTTCCCGCGAGCGCGTGCAGGCGTATCAGCGTAAGGCGAGTGGTCCGCTCTTGGATCGCATCGACGTGGGGGTTCATCTGGCACGGCCTGCACCGGAGGTCTTGCGCAACGATCGGCCGGAGACCACGCTGCAGGTTCGTGAACGTGTCCTCTCTGCGCGCGCGTTTCAGGCGGCACGCGGCTTTGTCAACGGGCGTATTCCGGTCGGTCGGCTCGACGAACTGGCAGCACCCGACGAGCAGGGGCAACAGATGCTGGATCAAGCAACCACGCGACTCATGCTGTCGCCTCGCGGCGTCCACCGCATTCAGCGCGTGGCACGCACGATCGCGGACTTGGCCGGAGAGATCGAGATCGGCAGCGACAGCATTGCCGAGGCGATTTCCCTGCGACTGGGGTCGTTGACATGACAGTGATCGAATTTGGCTCGCGTGAGTATCCCGAGCGGTTGTGCGACCTTGCCAACCCACCCGACCGCCTGTTTGTTCGCGCCCCGGTGGACGCAGAGCGTTTGCGAGTGCTGCTCGCTCCGCCGTTGGTCGCGATCGTGGGTTCGCGCAGCGCCAGTGTCGCGGGTGTCGCTTTCGCCCGCAGGTTGGCGGGAGAGTTAGCTGCGAGCGGAGTGGGGGTGATCTCTGGGTTGGCGCGCGGTATCGATGCTGGGGCACACGAGGGCGCGCTCGAGCGCGGAGGACGAACCGTCGCGGTCTTGGGGTGCGGCATCGACCGCGACTATCCCGCTGCCACGATGCCGCTAGCGCGGCGCATCACGAGCGAGGGGGCAGTTGTGTCCGAATACTCGCCAGGCACGCCACCCGCACCGTTCCGATTTCCCGAACGCAACCGCATCGTCGCTGCCCTGGCGGACGCAACGATCGTGATCGAGGCGGCCGTGCGTAGCGGTGCCCTGATCACTGCACGGCTGGCGCTCGATCTCGGTCGCGACGTCTTGGCCGTACCGGGGGCACCATGGACCAGCGGATCCGGTGGCACCAACGCGTTGCTCAAGGACGGCGCGTTGCCGTTGACCGACATCGCGGATGTCCTGGTGGCACTCGGGATCGACCCTGGCACGGCCCGCGTTGGCGACCCAGAGGTCACAGGCCCTGCGGCGAAGGTGCTTGCTGCTTTGCGGCGTGAACCGGTCTCGGCCGATGTACTGGCAGCCCGCTGTGGACTCACACCTGCGGGTGCTGCGGCACTCATCGTCCAGCTCGAATTGGACGGAATTGTCGTGCGCGAAGCCGATGGGAGGCTCGTCCCAACGCGGTAGTTGCGCGAAAGGGTGCATGAATCGTCAGAATCGACAACACTGCACGTAGCAGCACCCACTTTCGCAACCCCTCCCGAGGAGAACCCATGGCCTTTGAACTTCCCGCTCTCGACTACTCGTTCGACGCACTCGAGCCACATATCGACGCCCTGACGATGGAGATCCACCACGATCGCCACCACAAGGCTTATGTCGACAACGCCAACGCAGCGCTTGCGGGCACCGATTGGGAGAACACCCCGGTCGAGGAGCTCCTCACGCAGCTGTCGTCGTTGCCCGCCGACAAGCAGGGCCCGGTCCGCAACAACGCTGGTGGCCACGCGAACCACACGCTCTTCTGGGAGATTCTCGGTGCCAATGGTGGCGCGCCTTCCGGTGCCCTCGCAGCGGCAATCGATGCCGACTGTGGTGGTCTGGACGCACTCAAGGCTGCGATGACCGACGCCGGCATCAAGCGCTTCGGTTCGGGTTGGTCTTGGCTCGTCGTTGACGGTGGCAAGCTGGCCGTGATGTCGACCGCTAACCAGGACTCCCCGATCTCCGAAGGCAAGACGCCGATCCTCGGCATCGACGTCTGGGAGCACGCGTACTACCTCAACTACCAGAACAAGCGCCCGGGGTACCTCGAGGCAATCTGGAACGTCATCAACTGGGACGCAGTCGGCGCAAAGTACGACGCCGCGGTCTAAGTCAGAGAACGACAAAAGGGCCCTGGTCGCCTCTCCGCAAGGAGAGGCGACCAGGGCCCTTCGTCGTTCTAGGCCGCTACGAGTGGTAGAGGTAGAACTTGAGGTTCACGCTCGGGTCGGTGCCCTGCTGGTCGAACCAGAGCTTGACGCTGTAGGACGTGCCGGCTTGGTTCAGCACGGTGCTGCGGATCACGGCCGAGCCGTAGTTGCCGCCCGATAGGGTGGCGAACGCGTTCGTGATGGTCGACGTAACCTGACCGACCTTCGTTGGTGTGACCGTGATCGTCTGGTACGTGACCATTCCGTCCTGCACAGCCTTCTTGACCGAGACCGTTGCGCCCATCCCGCCCATCAGGTTGTTGTTCACCGTCTGGGTGAAGGCGGCGCCCTGAAGCTTGGAGCCGCTGATCGTGACGTTGAACACCTGCGCGGTCGCCGTCTTGTTCAGACCGGAGTAATCACTGGGGTTCGACGCGGGCATCGTGCTGGACGCCGAGGCGGAGCCAACGCCAATCGCGGCGAATGCGCCGACGGTGGCGATGATGGCGACGGTGCGCCGGGGAAACGAAATCTTCATGAACCCTCCTAATAGAAACGATCGGATGATCAGTGCTGCAGGTAGCACGCGCGGACCGAACAATCCTGCACTCGGATCGTATAACGAAAGTGGGGCCCGGAACCACTGGAGAGCGAATTCCGAGCCCTGAGTCGATCATGACCGTGCGTGGTCTTACAGCACGAGCTGCGTGGTGTACCACTTGATGTTCAGCTGCGGGGGCTGAGGTACTCATCGATATGCCCTGTTTACTCCGAGAATGCTCAGAGTTGACGTCAGCGTTGACCCCAGGGCGCGCTTGACCTAGGTGTAGACGAGCGTCGAATGGTGCGCGATACCTATGGCGTCGGGATCCCCGCGATCAAGGCAGCAGCGGCGTCAATCGCCGCGACTTGATGGGGTTGAAGGTCCTGCTGGCCCATGATGTCGCCTGTCTCATACATCATCGAACCGCGCACGTCGGTCGTGGTCCCCGAGAGCTCTTCCATCACTGCGAGCCCACAGAAGGGCACGAGCGGTACGGAGTAGCCGCCCTCATGCGTCATCGCAAGGCGGCCTTGGCAGACCTCACTGGCGACGTCCATCATGGCGCGCGTGAGGCGTCCGTATCCGCGGGGCGTCACCATCATGCGCCCGAGCGGATCCCAGACCGATGCATCAAAGCCGCTGGCGACGATGATGAACTCAGGCTGGAAACGCTGGAGTGCGGGAACGACGACGCGAGCAAATGCATCCTCGTAGGCGCCGTTGCCAGAGCCGGGAGGGAGTGGCACGTTGAGTGCTGTACCAACGCCTGCACCATCACCGATTTCGCTGACGAGTCCGGAGTCGGGTGGGAAGTTGTTGTCCTGGTGGAGCGAGATCGTGAGCACCCGTGGGTCGTTGTAAAACGCGGCCTGCGTGCCGTTGCCGTGGTGTACATCCCAGTCGACGATGGCGACGCGGCTTAGGCCACGAGCCTC
>CANKHS010000075.1 GCA_947481755.1 Actinomycetota bacterium
GCGCCAATCCAGATCGCTGCGCGATCGATCGGAGCCAAGAGCAGCGCATCGAGGGCACCCTCTTCCTGTTCGGCGGCAAACGTGCGCAAGAGACCGAGCACGGCGGTAAAGACGACGGCGGCCCAGAGCATGCCGGCCGCCGCTCGATTTCCGGCACCCGTATCGCCACTCAGCGCGAAGTGGACGATCACGATCGTTGCGGCGATAAAGAGCAGCATCGCGAAGATCACCTCACGGCGACGGAGCTCGAGCACCAGCTTGACGCGGGCAATCGCGAGCGCTGCGGCGATCACGCGATGCTCCCGGCGGAGAGGTGAACGGCACGTGCGCCAAGGCGCGCCGGTAGCTCGTCGTCGTGGCTGGCAACCAATTGCGTACGCGTACCGATGCCGGCCCGCAGCGTGGAGTCGAGCAGCAGACGCCCATCTGCATCGAGCCCACTGGCGGGCTCGTCGAGCAGGAGCAGAGCCGGCTGGTGGGCCGTAGCGCGGGCCAACGCGAGTCGCTGCAGCATGCCGCGCGAGAAACCGTCGATGTGTTCGTCCGCTCGGTCGCCCAGCCCGACGTGGTCGAGCAGGGCCGTAATGTCGAGGTCCCGCGTTCCGTGGAGGCGTGCGTGCAACTCGAGATTCTCACGTGCCGTCAGCCCGCGATAGAGCTGCGAACGATGGCCTGCGTACGCGATACCGGCGCGCAGAGCGCGCGGGGCACTGGTGGCGTCGACGCCCGCAATCCGAGCCGAACCGGCGGTCGGCCGCAGCAGGCCAGCGACGAGCCGCAGGAGCGTCGACTTGCCGGCACCGTTCGGGCCGAGCAGCACGATCGTTTCGCCGGCGGCGACCGTCAGCGTCGCTTTGCGGAGCGCAAGGCGATCACCGAAGCGCTTTGAGCACTCCGTGAGCGTGACGACGGGCGGTTCCATGGCCGAAAGCGTAGGCGGAACGGGCGCGAAGCCAGCCGTGCCCGGTGTAGAGCGTTTTACACGGTGCCATTGGCGTGCGCGTGCGACAGCGTTCTCGGCAACATGCGCGCTTCACGGGGTGCCATTAGGGAGCTTGATCCAGTCCGCCGGGTATCTGTTCGGCATTGGCGCCTACTCGGTGGTAGCGTGACGGGCAGGAGGTAGAGCTATGGGCGAACTTTCGCCACTTCATATTGCAGTCGTGGTCATCATCGGGTTGTTGGTCTTCGGGCCCAAGAAGCTCCCCGAGCTCGGCCGTGGTATCGGCTCTGGCCTGCGCGATTTCCGCAGGGGACTCTCGGGCGAGGCCGATCCGCCGGCGCCAGCACCAGTCGTTGAAGCCATTTCTACGCCGATTGTCGAAACAGCAACAACTGCTCCGGTTCAAGCCCCAGTGGCGCAGGTTCCGGTTGATGCGCCTGTTACGACAGCTGCCGACGCACCTGCAGCTGAGTAAGCACTAGACCCGCAGGCGCAGAATCTTCGCGACGCCATAGGTGGCCGTGACTGCTGCTGCCCGGGCATCTTCGCCTGCATTGAGCGCGGCTGCGAACAGCGCGGTAAACATGTCGCCCGCTCCGACGGTGTCGGCGAGGTGGGGGATGCGGTCGGCCGGGATGCGCAGAATCTCGGGGTCGTCCTCGGTCCAGACCTCACAGCCGCCTTCGCCGTAGGTGACCACGACGATTGGGACGCCGGCACGGGCGAGAGCGGCGGCATCCGTGCCGCCAAGCAATGCCTCGGCCTCTTCATCACTGAATTTGATCGCTGTAACGCCAGCCACCCAGGCCGGGTCGAACGGGCCGGTGGGTCGCACCTCACCCAGGCCGGGTCGAGCCAGACCCTGCGCATCGAAGACCACGCGGCGTCCGAGCGCGACCAGGGCGGCGACGGATTCGGCGGGCACGTCGTCACGCCACTGGGTTCCCACGACGATCGTTGACGCATTCGCGAGCGACGATTTCGCCCAGCCGTTGATGTCTTCGGGCAAAAAAGGATCGCCAAGCGCAGCGATCTCGTGGTCGCGCAAGCCGCCTGGTTTGAGCGTGAGACGGCTGATAAACGTTTGCTCCGCTGGACCAACGAGGACTGGCAGGCCTCGTTGGTTGAGTTCGTCGTAGAGCTCGTCATCGCCACCACGCGTGACAACGATGCCACGAATGCCGGCAGCCGAGAGTGCCTGAGCCGCAAAAACTGGCGCACCGCCACAGCGACGCTCCTCCGTGCCGTCGGGGTGGATGATCTCGTCGAGCACGGTCTGGCCAAGCAAGGCGATCATGCGCGCAACGCTCCCCAGGCGAGATAGGCGTAGGCGCCGAAGGCTACGGCCCAACCAACCACGGCCAGCACGTCGGGTCCAGTCCCACCACAGTTGTACGCATTGCCCGCAACGCAGAGTCCTTGTGCCAAGAGACCAAAACCGCCAGCCAAGCCCGTGGCAGCAAAGATTCCGAGCGCAATCCAGGTCGGCCCGTGCTCGCGGCCGCGTCCACGCAGCGCGAGCGCTCCGGCCGACACAATCACCACGGCAAGCAATACAAAGGCTTCAAGTGACCAGTGATGCAGACTCATCTGCACGATCAAGACCAGGATCGCGAGCGGGAGTGTGACGCGCGCTACCACGACCCCGTTGCCCCGGGCAAGGCGGATGATTGTCACGATCACAACAGCAGCGGTGGCTGCAGAGAGAATGGAGAAGAAGAGGCTCATCGTCGGCGGTTACCGTAGACGGTACGCCCATGTCCCGGCGGATCTCTTTCGATGGTAGCCTTCGCAGGCAAGGAGGAGTACCCCTATGCCTTTTGATTTTGGAATCGGCGAAATCGCGATTGTTCTCGTGATTGGCCTACTCGTGTTCGGCCCCAAGAAATTGCCAGAGCTCGGCCGTGGTTTGGGCTCGGGCATGCGCGACTTTCGCCGTGGACTCTCGGGCGAGGCCGACAATGAGCCCGCGCCACCGGTTGTTGTGCAGTCGACGGCCCCCGTTGTTGAAACAGCTGTCCCGGTTGCCCCCGCTGCTGTTGCTGAACCCGTCGTTGCTGCTGAGCCCGTTGCTGCTGCTGCAGAGCCGGTGGCCGCTGCCGCCGAGGCACCTGCCACAGACGCTAAGCCGGCTGAGTAAGCACACCAAGGGTAGGCAAGAGGATGCTGGCCGGACTCCGCGGTACGCGACGCATTGAGCATCAAGAGGAGGTTCCGATCACGGACCACCTCGAGGAGCTCCGCAATCGCATCATCATCAGCGTCGTCGCGCTGGGGGTTGGGTTCGCGATCTGCTTTTGGCAACACGAGTTGATCATCGAGTTCCTTAACCGGCCGCTACCGCCCGAGTTGCCGAAACCGATCGTGCTCGGCGTTGCTGAGCCCTTCACCATTTCGCTCAAGGTCGCCCTGGCTGGTGCGGTTGTCCTGACGATTCCCGTTCTGATCTACCAGCTCTACGCCTACGTAATGCCGGCGTTCGATCCCGAGCATGACCGTCGCACGTGGCCGTATTTGGCGGGCGCCTCGGGACTCTTTTTTGCGGGCCTGGCCTTCGGCTATTTTCTCGTACTTCCGCCGGCGCTCGGCTTTCTTGTGGGCTACGACTCAGGCCTCTACAACCGTCAGATTGACGCAGGGAACTACTACGGCTTTGTTGTCCAGATCCTGATTGCCTGCGGTGTGATCTTCCAGTTGCCGTCGGGTGTCTTTGTCCTGACAACGGTTGGCTTGATGCGCGCGAAATGGATGCGTAAGAATCGTCGCTACGCGATTTTCATCCTGACCGTCATCGCCGCGGCGCTCCCGGGTGGCGATGTCATCTCGATGATGATCATCTTCGTCGCGCTGCTCGTGCTCTATGAACTCTCGATCTACGTGGCCGTGTTTGTTGAGCGCGGGAAGCGTGGGGAGGTAGATCCGGAGGCCACAACTGACCTCGTCGACGTTGCTGACGTCGAGGACGTGTGACCGAGGTCTACACCGCCGACCACGTGCTGCCGGTCGGCGCCCCGCCTCTACGGCAGGGTGCGGTTGCAGTGCAGGATGGTCGACTCGTGGCGGTGGGTACCCGCAGCGAGGTGCTCGGGGCCTTTCCGGATGCGCAGGTTGAGGAGCTCGGCAATGCGGTTTTGCTGCCAGCCCTCGTCAATGCTCACACGCACCTCGAATACGCCACGTACGGAGGCTTCGGTGATGGACTCCCGTTTGGCGACTGGCTGATGAATGTGTTTGGCGCGCGGAGGCCACGACTGGCACCCGGCGACGTTGAGGCTGCTGCTGCGCTCGGTGCGCTTCTCTGCCTGCAGTCGGGTGTTGGCACGATTGCGGATGCGTCGTATTCCGGCGCAGCGGTTGCTGCTGCCAGTGAGGCCGGGCTGCGCGCGATCGTGCATCTGGAGGCCTTTGGCGGGCCTGATCAGGATGCCGAGGACGTCGTTGCTGCGCTTCGCGAGCGACTTGCTGGTGTCGCTGGATCAACCACACCACTCGTCCGTCTCGGCGTTTCGCCCCACAGCCCGTACACCGTCGCACCCGCTGTCTTTGCCGCGCTCGATGCGTTTGCCCAATCCGAGGGCCTGACGGTGATGACTCACGTTGCCGAGTCACCGGCCGAGCTCGAGGCCGTAGACGCTGGCACGGGGCCGATCGCTGATGCGTTGCGTTCGCTGACGAGCGTCGAGGCGACGGGCCAGCACCCAGTCGACCTCCTAGCCGGAGCCGGACTTCTGCACCCCGGTGTGATTCTCGTCCACGCGGTGCAGATCAACGATGCGCAGATCGCACTGATCGCCACCTCGGGTGCGGGTGTCGTGCACTGTCCTCGCTCGAATGCGATTCTTGGCTGCGGCGCGGCGCCGATCGCTGGGCTACGTGCCGTGGGAGTTCCGGTTGGCATTGGCACGGACTCGCCGGCCTCGGCAATCGACTTTGATCTTTGGGCCGAAATGCGTGCCGCGCTCCTGACGGCACGCGTCCGCGAAGGGCGGCCTGATGCGCTGACGGCCGAGGCAGTCCTCGAGTTGGCGACGCTCGGTGGAGCCCGCGTATTGGGTATTGACGGACTGGTTGGATCCCTCGTCGTTGGAAAGCGAGCCGACCTAACGGCAGTTGATCTGACGGGCACGTCGTATGGCGTCACCGAGAGTGCCGCCACGAGTGCAGTGTTCGCGGGATCACCGGAACGGACACTGCTCACGGTCATTGATGGCGTCGTGCGCTACCGTAAGGGCGCAGATACGGAGCGTTTAGCAGCCTGTTGGGCTGCTGCGCTACCGGGTCGGACACGGATGATCGGAACAGACGACTGATGGCACGAACCAAGCGAAAAGACGGGCCTGGCACCGTGACGCCGACGTCGTCGTCGACGAAGTCGCCCAAGCGCAAGCAGGAGGCACCCTATTCGGTCACGCCGACGATGAACGAGCGTCTGCGCGGCCACTTCAAGTGGGTCTTCGCGCTCCTCGCCATTATCTTCGCCCTGATGTTTGTTGTCGCAGGAGTCGGTACGAGCGGCCCATCGATGCTCGACATGCTCACGAATTCGGCTGGTGGGTCTGATGCGCCAGCGAAGGTCGCCACCAATACCGCCGTCAAGGAGGCGTTAGCCAAAACGAAGGCGGCTCCAGAGGATCCACAGGCGTGGCTGGCGCTCGCCCAGGCGTATGTCAACACGGGGTCTCCGGAGAAGGTCCCGGCCGCAGCCGCAAAGGCCGCCGAGCTCGCACCGAAGGACGCGACCGTGCAGGGTGCTGTCGCAGACGTCTATCTCGCCGAGGCCGCCGCCGCACTGCAAGAGGCTCAGGCCGAATATGCCGCTGCCCAGGCCAAGGGCAATGTCGCTGGGCGGGCCGCTGTCCCGCAGACAGTGATCCCTGGCCAGTCGAACGGTGTGACGCCATTCCAGACGGCTCAGGAGAGCATCTCGAGCACGGTGATGGCAGAGGCGTCTGCGAAAGTCACGCCGTTGCAGACCGAGGCAACCGACGCCTACAAGGCAGCCGTCACGGCCCAGACAATTGTCACGGAGCTCAAGCCAAACGATCCGGCCGCGTGGTTCCGGCTGGGCCAGATCAGCTCGGCTGCGAACGATTCGGTCGCCGCGATCGATGCCTACAAGATGTTCGTCAAGCTGGCACCCAACGATCCGTTGACGCCAAAGGTGAAGGAAGAGATCGCGCGGCTTGAGAAGGCCAACGCGGCGTTGCCCATCACCAACTAGTCGCGGGACACCTGTGCGGAGCCTCTGAGCACGCACGATTGGTACATTTCCCGCCGCGGGCCGTTAGCTCAGCTGGTAGAGCAGGGGACTCTTAATCCCAAGGTCGTAGGTTCGATCCCTACA
The DNA here is from genome assembly GCA_947481755.1 of Actinomycetota bacterium. Classification (GTDB taxonomy): domain Bacteria; phylum Actinomycetota; class Thermoleophilia; order Gaiellales; family F1-60-MAGs149; genus F1-60-MAGs149. The sequence continues at coordinate 6,288 of CANKHS010000075.1, forward strand.
CGGCCCATCCGCGCTGGTTAGAAGCGCTGCGAGCGGCCGCAAGGCCCTCTCGCAGTGCTTGGCGGACATGACAAGTGCGCACTTGTCATGTCCGCCAAGCAACCTACGTTGCAGAGCTGATCACGCGGGAGGCGCGTGTCTGAAGAACGTCTAGCCGCGGTTGGCGAAGAAGATCTCGGCGTTGTCGAGGTTCGCGATCGGGCC
>CANKHS010000076.1 GCA_947481755.1 Actinomycetota bacterium
CGACTACATGGCAGGCCTCGATGCACTCGACACCTGGCTTGCGCAGCTCGGAACCGGCTGGTTGTTCGTTGCGGTAATCGCCGCTCTGCTCGGCTTGCGGCATGCCACTGATCCCGACCATCTGACCGCGTTGGTCTCGCTACGCCTGCGTGGGCACGTACGGGCTCCCCATCGCCTTGGTCTCGCATGGGGGCTTGGGCATGCCGTCACGATGATCGTCATCGGCATTCCGGTGATTCTCTTCGCGGCGCGTCTTCCCGAGCGCCTTCAGACAGGGTTGGAGGTAGCGGTCGGAATCCTGATCGCCACGCTTGCACTCCGCGCTCTCCATGCCGCGCTGCACCGACAAATCGAGTCGGCGCCGGTGCGAACGGAGCGGGGCGCCTTCGGCATCGGCCTGCTCCACGGTGCCGCGGGGAGCACTGCAATCGTGGCGCTGATCCTGACCCGCATCGAGCGCCCACAGCTCGCCTGCGTGTCGTTGCTCATCATCGCTGGCTTTACCGCTCTCTCGATGGCCGGCTGTTCGTGGTTGGTCTGCCGAGGTATCGACCGTGGCATGTATCGACTCAATCCGCGCTGGATCGGTGGGGTCGGCGGGGGCCTCTCATTCTGCTTTGGTGTTGCGTACACAGCATCGGCCGCCTCGCTCTTGGGGTAAATGGCGCGGTGCGCGCGCGAGCTATGCCTGCGGCACAACCACGCGCTCTTATGACCTCAATGCATGCGCTACCTTGGGGTCATGGACACGACTAAGAAACGCACCTCGCTCTACCTCGACGAGCAGCTGCTTGGCGACGCACAACGACTGCTGAGCACGAGTGGACCGACCGAGACCGTCAACCGTGCGCTCAAGAATGCGGTGGAACTTGAGTTGCGCCGTGGGCTCCTCTCGACCCCATTCGGAATCACAGCGGAAGAGCTTCAGATCATGCGTGACGAGCGGTCGAACTACGAACGCCCAGCTACATCCGGGAACTGATCGGCCCCTCTGCCTAGATCGGCGTCGAACAGAACTCGACCTCGGAGGCCGCACAGCATCTCAAGACGATCGCGGCGATCACCCACCAGCCCCTGCGCTGGCTCGGACCCCGCTAGCCGGTCGAGCTAGCCGCGGTAGACGATCTCGCCGTCGACCATCGTCATCCGGACGGGGTTGGTGATCAACTCGTCGGGATTGCAGGTGACTGGATCCTCGGCGAAGGCGGTCAGGTCGGCGCAGTAGCCGATCTTGATTCGTCCTAGCCGATGCTCCTCGGAGATCGTGCGGGCCGCCATCGTCGTGTAGCCCTCGAGCGCGGCCAGACCATCGATGTTCTGCGTGTCGAAGGCGTCGCGCTTGTAGCCGGGCGGTCGGCGCAGTTGCGCGGAGGCCATGCCGATGCGCGGATCGAAGCGGGCGACGGGCCAGTCGGAGCCGAGCGCCACGATTGCACCGGACTCGCGCAGCGAGCGCGTCGGGAAGGCGCGGTCGCAGCGACCCGTGCCCATCCGTGTCGTCCAGTTGCAGGTGCGGGCCGGATCGAGCCACATCATGTGCTGCGTCTGCATCGAGGCAACGACGTTCTCGGCAGCGAAGCGCGGTAGGTCCGACAGCTGCAGCGTCTCGATGTGTTCGATGCGATGACGGATGTCTTCCTGGGCACCAGCGTCGCGGTACGCGTCGAGTGCCTCGCGCACGGCGCGGTCGCCGCAGGCATGCGTCGCGCATTGAAAGCCCGCGTCGGCAAAGCGCTTGACGGCCTTGCGGTACTTGGCGGTGTCGGGCCAGAACGGCAGCAGCCCGTCACCCTCGGAGTCGGGCTCGCAGAGCCACGCCGTACCCGTGTCGATAACACCGTCGATGAAGAACTTGGCGACACCACCACGCCAGCGGCGGCCGCGCGCATCGCGGTGTGGGACGAAGGTCTCCCAATCGGCTTCAGTCATCTCGGGCGTGATCCAGAATGGCATCGTCAGGCGCGTACGCAGCCGCCCAGAGGCCTCGAGCTCGCGCAGCGTATCGAGCGTCGTCAGGTCGCCGTCCATACCGTGAATTCCGGTGATGCCGACGGCCGCAAACTTGAGCATCTGCGCCGCATAGAAGTCGAGCTTCTGCTCGTGCGAAAGCGGCGGCATGGCCGCTTCGACGAGGCCGATCGCAGCCCATTCGCGCAGCTCGCCGGTCGGCGCACCCGCGGCGTCGCAGATGATCTCGGCGTTCTCGGTAAACGTCCGAGGACCTGTGATACCCGCGATCTCAAGCGCGCGCTGCGAAACCAGAGCGGTATGGAAATCCATGAACTTGATGAAGACGGGGCGGCCACCAGCGGCCTCCTCGATCAGCTCGCGATGGATCGGGCGGCCCTGGAAGGCGTCGTAGAGCAGACCCCAGCCAATCACCCACTCGTCCGGCCCCTTATCGGCGGCCTCGGCACGAATGCCGGCGAGTACGTCGTCCCAGGTAAAGGCGTCGAGCAGGTCTGCACCGCGAGCATCGAGCGCGCCCATCAACGGGTGGACGTGCGAGTCGGTGATGCCCGGCACCAACGCTGCACCTTGCAGGTCGATCACCTCGGCCGTTCCGGCCGTGGCGCGCAGCTCGGCGTCCGAACCGATCGCGAGGATCGCGCCCGAACCAAGCGCGACTGCGGTGGCGTGCGGGTTGGCGGGGTCGAGCGTGCGAACCTTGGCGTTGATCAGAACGGTCTCGATGGGCTGATGCATGCGTGGGTTGTAGCACGGCGAGGGACATCTGCCTTGCGCGGTGTTTACTCAGAGCAGCGACACCCGGTTCTGATCCGGCAATCCGCGCCACAGAGATGGCATGGGTCTTTGGATATGCTGCGCCGATGTTTGGCGCTCTTCGTGGTCGGTTCATGCTCGTTTTGACGCTTGCGTTTATCTCGATTTCGGCGATACCAGGCACAGCGCTCGCGAACCCGACCTGCGACTCCATCACTCCAACACTTGGAGACACAGTGACCTGCGGGTACCTCGCGGGCGGTGCGACCACCATCTCCGTTCCTCTCGGTACCATCGCGATCGATGTCTCCGTGCGCGGCGGTGGTGGAGCCGTGGGAGGTACGTACGCGAACCCTGGTTACCGCGGAGGCTCGGGTGCACAGATTCAGGCACGACTCTCGCGTCCGACATCAACATTCCTGACCATCGTTGTTGGCAACGGCGGCCAGGGACCTCTTCTTATTTACAGAGGCGGCGACGGCGGCGGTTTCAGCGCAATCTACGACGGTGTAAGTACCAGCCACGAGAACGTGATTGCCGTGGCCGGAGGCGGCGGGGGCGGCGGTTATGGAACTCGCGACTGTTATCCCTCATTCGGAGGCGACGGTGGGCTCGACGCAAACGGAGCAGGTCGGCCCGGCCTTGGCGACGCCCCGGGCGGTGGCGGCGGCGGCTACCTTGGACCCGGCGGGTCCGTCTACGCGGTGCCTGTCGGCCTGGGAACATCGGGAAGCAGGGGCTCTGACTGGAGTGTTGGCGGTGCGGGCGGATTCGGCGGCGGGGACGAAGGCGCTGACGGCGGGGCTGGATACGGCGGTGGGGGTGGCGGTGGTGTTATCACAAACCCATCTCCCAGCTCGGACTGCCCGGCGACTCCTGCGGACGGATCTGGAGGTGGTGCGGGTGGCTCGTACGTGAAGCCAGCGCAACAGATGGGGTTCCCTCGTTACGACAATTCCGGTGGAGCTGGGGGTGACGCGACCTCTTGGGGTAACACCGCCGGCGTGGCAGGAAGTGTGACCCTCACCTTCGTCCAGACCTACACCGTCACCTACGACGGCAACGGCGCCACGGGTGGCACGGTACCGACGGACCACACGGGCTCATACTTAGGCGGATGGAACGTCACGGTCTGCGACGACCACCGCACCGATCTCAACTGCGACTTCCCCAACGCGGAGCGCATGACTCGCGACGGCTACACCTTCGACGGTTGGAACACGGCCCGCAACGGCTCCGGTACGTCCTACGCCTCGGGCAATGAGTTCGTGATTGGTGCCGACACCGTCCTCTATGCACAGTGGAAAGTACGCCCATCGGCTGACAACACCGTTCAGAACACTCCCGCGGCAACGCCCACGCTGCGCACGACGAAGCCCAAGACCACTGCAACAGGAGTGACGGTGACCTTCACCGCGCCCGGCCCGGGCACCGCGACCGCCAGCGGCACCGCCTCCCAGGCGACCCGCGCCAGCGTGACTGTCTGCCGCGGCACCACCAAGATCCTCAAAGCCGGCAAGGCCGTCGTCACCTGCACCCTCAACGCGACCGGTCGCCGCCTGCGTGCCAAGGGCACGCTGACCGTCGTGCTGACGACGACCTTCGTCGCCAAGACCAGCACCCGACTGCAAGCGACCCACACCGTGGTGCTCCCGCGCCGAGGCTAAGCAGGTCCCGTCTAGCGGCGAATGTCGTGCGAAAGTGAGAGTGCACCCCTCCGGAGGTTTCCTATGGCCAGCCCCACTGTCGGCGACACCGCTCCCGACTTCGCACTTGCAGCTACGAACGGCACGTTTCGTCTTGCCGAGCATCGTGGGAAGACCGTTGCGCTGGTGTTCTATCCCGGTGACGACACGAAGGTCTGCACCAAGCAGTTGTGCACCTACCGCGACGAGTGGGCCGAGTTCGCCGATCTCGACGCGACGATCGTGGGCATCTCGGGCAAGAATCTCGCCTCGAAGGAGTCCTTCACCGCCAAGTACGGGCTGACGATCCCACTCCTCGCCGACCCCGACCGCAGCGTGGCCGCGCTCTACGGCGCCAAGGCGCCGATCATCGGCACGAAGCGCACGACCTTCGTGATCGACGGGGAGGGCGTGATTCGCTTTCGTCACGACGCGACGCTCGGGCTGACGTTCCTCTCGACCGCGGACCTCAAAGCCGCCATCGTCGCAGCCAACAGCACGTCTGCCGATTGACGGACTAAAGTCGGGTAGGCCGGATGTCGCGCCCTACTGCCACCCCTGCTCGTCCTCTCGCCTGCATCGTGATGGCCGGTGGCAAGGGCACGCGCATGCGCTCTGCACTGCCAAAGGTGCTGCATCCGATCTGGGGTCGCCCGCTGCTTGGCTGGGTGCTCGCCGCCGTCCGTGAGGCGGGTGCGGACCGGATCGTCGTCGTCGTTCCGCCGACCGAGGCCGACGCCGTTGCCGCTGTCGTTGGTGACGCCGCAATCGTGGTCCAGCCCGACCAACTCGGCACGGGCGACGCTGTGCGCTGCGCCGTGCCAGCCCTCGAAGGGTTTGCCGGCGATGTGCTGATCGTCTCGGGCGACACGCCGCTGCTGACGGCGGAACTGCTCAACGACCTGCTCGCCGCCCATGCAGAGAGTGGCGCGGCTGGTACCGCCGCGACCTTCCGCGTCGCCGAGCCGGGTGGCTACGGCCGCGTGCTGCGTTCCGACGCCGGCATTCGCATCGTCGAGGCCAAGGACGCGACCGCCGCCGAGCTCGAGGTGACCGAGGTCAACGCCGGTCTCTACGTGTTTGACGCTGATGCCCTCCGCCCCGCGCTCGCCGGGCTGACGAACGACAACGCGCAAGGCGAGTACTACCTGCCCGACGTGGTGCCTGCGATTGCCGCCGCCGGGCTCGCGGTGCGCGCCGCCGAGGTCGCCGATGCGTCGCTGCTGCTCGGTGTCAATACGCGCGTCGAGTTGGCCGAAGCCGCCGAACTCTTGCGCACCCGCATCGTCGAACAGCATCTCCTGGCTGGCGCGGGCATCGTCGACCCGGCCACGACCTACATCGACGCGACCGTCACGCTGGCCCCCGACTGCGTCATCCACCCCTTCACGATCCTGCGGGGCACAACGAGCCTCGCCGCAGGTGCCGAGGCTGGTCCGCACAGCGTCCTGACCGACGCGGTGCTCGACTCCGGCGCACAGGCCGGTCCCTTCGCTCACCTGCGCGCTGGTACGCACCTCCATGCGGATGCACGCGTCGGCGCCTTCGCTGAAACGAAGAACACGACGCTCGGCGCACGCAGCAAGATCCCCCACCTCTCCTACGTCGGCGATGCCACGGTCGGCGAGGATTCGAACATTGGCGCCGGCAATATCACCGCCAACTACGACGGTACGAACAAGCATCAGACCACGATCGGTGACCGCGTTCGGACCGGTTCGGACACAGTTTTTGTGGCCCCCGTCGAGCTCGGTGACGATGCACTGACCGGTGCCGGGTCCATCATCACCGATGATGTACCGGCAGGCGCGCTCGGCATCGCCCGAGCACGTCAGGTCATCAAAGAGCACTACGCGAACAGGAAGCACGATGTCTGATTCCAAATTGTTCGAGGTACCGACCGAAGCGACGACACCGTTGTCGTCATTCGAGCATTCCCCCAACAAGCGCCTGATGATCTTTTCGGGCCGCTCGAATCAAGATCTCGCACAGCGCATCTCTGAGCGACTTGGGGTTGGCCTCGGCCAGACGACGCTGAAGACGTTTGCCAACGGCGAGATCTACGCGCGCTTCGA
>CANKHS010000077.1 GCA_947481755.1 Actinomycetota bacterium
TAGAGGTCGAAGCCGTCGTCGAGACCGACGCCGCACCCGCTGTTGAGGCCGAAGTTGAAGCAGAGGCCGTTGCCGAGGCCGAGCCCGCCGCCGAGGCTGAGGCTGACGCCGCACCGGTTGCCGCTGCTCCCGTCATCGAAGAGATCGCCGAAGAGGATTTTGCGGGCGAGGCCGCTGAGGTTTACGAAGCAGAGCCCGTCGCCGTTGCTGTCGCAGAAGGCCCGAGCGTCGCTCGCGTCTACATCTGCAAGCACGGTCATCGCACCGTTTCCCTCTGGTCGATCCCCCAGACGTGCCTTCGTCGCGTCAAGGGTCATGTCTGCGGCGAGGCCGTCGTGCCATTGGCCGACGCTCCGGCAGAGGCCAAGGAGAAGATGCTCAACCCGCTGAAGGCCTCCAAGAAGGCCGCCAAGAAGTCCTAATGGCAGCGCAAGAGTCGACCAACCCCCGTTCGTTCAACTGGATCGAGCCGCTGTCCGACGACGAAGCCTCGCGCATCGTCTTCTCGCAGCCCGGCGAGATGCTCGACGACGGCGACTGGTATCTCGACGCAACGAGCCCGAAGCGGGGCCCAGTGCTCTCGCTCGAAGGCGAGTTCGTGCCAATGCAGGGCGTCTACATTCGCCGCTCGAAGAACGGCGAAGAGCTTTGGGCACGACTGACGCTCGCCGCCTCCGGCAAGCTCTAAGTCGTCCTTTCCCTGAGCGGTTCGGCCGAGCCTCTCTCTCATCTGCCCTTCATGATCGTGCGATAGGCTGATTGCTGTTGTAAAGCGGACGGAGTTTCCCCACCATGAGCACCGATATGAAGACCACACCGGGCACGACCGCGACGGACGCTGTCGTTGTCGCCACGGATCTCACGAAGATCTATGGCGAAGGTGATTCTGAGGTCCGCGCACTCGACGGTGTCTCCGTCTCCTTCCCCAAGGGCCAGCTGGCCGCAGTGATGGGGCCGTCCGGCTCGGGCAAGTCCACGCTGATGCACATCCTCGCGGGACTCGACCAGCCAACCTCGGGCAGCGTGCTCGTCGATGGCACCGAACTCGCCGGCCTCAACGACCAGAAGTTGACGCTGCTGCGCCGCGACAAGATCGGTTTCGTCTTCCAGTTCTTCAACCTGCTGCCGATGCTGACCGCCAAGGAAAACATCGAACTGCCAATGAAGATCGCGGGCTCGACGCCCGATCCTGAGTGGCAGGCCACCCTCGTCGAGGCGACGGGCCTAGGCACGCGCATGTCGCACAAGCCGGCCGAGTTGTCTGGCGGCCAGCAGCAGCGTGTCGCTGTTGCGCGCGCACTTCTTTCGAAGCCCGCCGTCATCTTTGGTGACGAGCCAACCGGCAACCTCGATTCCAAGACCAGCAGCGAAGTGCTCGCTCTCTTGCGTCGCGCTGTCGACGAGTTCGGCCAGACGGTCATCATGGTCACCCACGATGCGAGCGCGGCGGCAATCGCCGATCGCACGCTCTTCCTCCGCGACGGCAAGATTGTGCGCGACGCAGGGCACCTGTCGGCCGGCGAGATTCTCGACACGATCAAGACGCTGGAGTAGCCATGATCGGTCTCGTCCTGCGAGGACTCAGCACGCGCAAGTTGCGGTCGGCTCTGACGGCTGTCGCAATTCTGCTCGGCGTCACGATGATCTCCGGCACGCTCGTGCTGACCGACCAGATCGATCGCGCCTTCGTGCAGATCTTCGAGCAGGGCAACTCCAAGATCGACGTGGTCGTCAAGCAGAAGCCGCCGTTCAAGGACGATCAGACCGAGGTCTACCTCAATGCCGATCTCGTCACTGCCGTGCGCGCCGCCGATGGCGTGCAAATCGCCGAGCCGTACATTCAGGTCCAGGGCTATGTGATCGTCGACGGCAAGCCGATGGATCAGACGGGTGGTGCCCCAAGTTTTGTGTTCTCCAGCGTGTCGGAGGCACTCAACCCCTACACGCCGATTGAGGGGCGACTGCCGACAGCGAGCGGCGAGATCGCAATTGCCACGCAGATCGCGGAGAAATCCAAGGCCAAGGTCGGCCAGTCCGTCACGCTTGCCACGCAAGACGGCATCAAGCCCGTCAAGATCGTCGGCATCGTGCAGTACGGCGACGGGACGACGTCACTCGGTGGCTCCACGACCGTCCTCGCGCCGCTGATCGACGTCCAAAACTGGTGGTCGCTGCAAGGCAAAGCGAGCTACATCTACGCCAAGGCCAAAGACGGTGTCTCCGCCGACGAGTTGAAGGCCAACGTTCGCGCCGCGCTGCCGCAGAAGGACGTGATCGTCCAGACCGGCAAAGAGAACGCCGATGAGCAGGCGAGCGTCCTCAACAACCTGATCGGCAAGATCATCCGCTACGCCTTGCTGGCGTTCGCCGGTGTCGCCGTGCTGGTGGGTGCGTTCATCATCTACAACACGTTCTCGATTACGGTCGCTCAGCGCACGCGCGAATTCGCGATGCTGCGCACGATCGGTGCGTCGCGCCGGCAGATCCTCGGCACTGTGGTGGGTGAGGCCTTCATCATTGGTCTCGTTGCCTCGGTGATTGGCATTGGGCTGGGCCTGGTCTTTGCCTGGGGGCTCAACAAGCTGTTTGGCGCGATCGGTTTTGGCTTGCCGGCCACGGGGCTGATCCTGTCGTGGCAGACCGTCGCCGTCTCGCTCGCCGTTGGCGTGGGCATCACTGTGCTGGCCTCGATCTTCCCTGCCCTGCGCGCAACCAAGATCGCGCCGATTGCGGCGCTCCGCGAGGGCGCCACACTGCCTGTTGGGCGCTTCCAAAAGTTGACGCCGGTGATCGCCATCGTGATTGCCGTGCTCGGAGCAGCCGGCATGGTCTTCGGTCTCACCAGCGATGCCGACACGACCAGTCGACTCTTGACCCTGGCGGGTGGTGCGATTCTGATCTTTATGGCCGTCGCGATGCTGGCGCGCTTCATCGTGCGCCCCGTCGTCGGCGTCCTCGCAGTCCCAATCACCAAGGTCGCGGGCGGCGTCGGCAAGCTCGCCTCTGAGAACGCGGCCCGCAACCCGGCCCGCACGGCGGTCACTGCCGCCGCACTGATGATCGGCATCGGCCTCGTCGTGTTCGTGACGATCTTCGTCGGTGGCCTCAAGGAGTCGTTTACGGGCGCGATTGATACGTCGCTCAAGAGTGACGTCACCGTTACTGCTCGTGGCTTCGGTGGCTCGCTGCCGGCCGGTGTCCTCGGAGCCGTCAAGGCCGTGCCTGGCGTGCAGACGGCGTCGCCGGTTGGTGGGACAGTCGTGCAGGTCAACGGCCAGAGTCTCGCCCTGATTGGCGTCGATCCCACGACGATCACGGACGTCTACAAATTCGATTGGAACACCGGTTCCGATACCGTCGTCCAGAACCTTGGCGCCGGTAAAGCCTTGGTCGAAGACAACATCGCGACGTCCTTGAAGGTCAAGCCGGGTGGCACCATCAAGGTCCAGTCGATCAACGGTGCCACGGCGACGTTTACGGTGGCTGGCACCTATACCGATCCGTCGATTCTCAACGGCATTGTCGTCGAGCAGAGTGCGCTCAAGCCGCTCCTGCAGTCGAACGCCACGGGTCTCAACACCGTCTTCGTCAAGGAGGTGCCGGGCTCGAACGCCGACACGGTGCAGGCGGCAATCGAGAAGGCGCTCGCGGGCTATCCGACGGCGCAGGTGCAGTCGAATGCGCAGCAGAAGGAGCAGGTCGCCTCGGGCGTCAACACGATCCTCGTCATCTTCTATGCCCTGCTTGCGCTCAGCGTCATGATCTCGCTGTTCGGCATCGTCAACACGCTCGTGCTCTCGATCTTCGAGCGCACCCGCGAGATTGGCATGCTGCGCTCGGTGGGTACGACACGTCGACAGCTGCGCGCGATGATCCGCTGGGAGGCCGTCATCACCTCGATCATCGGTGGCGTCTTGGGCGTCCTGCTGGGGATTATGTTCGGCTGGGCGGTGTGTAAGGGCCTCGAGAGTGAGGGCCTCTCGTTTGTCTTCCCAACGGTCCAGATCGTCATCTTCCTCGTGCTCTCGATCGTCGCGGGCATCGTGGCGGCGATTCTCCCGGCGCGTCGCGCAGCGAAGCTCGACGTGCTCGAGGCGCTGCAGTACGAGTAGGGGTGTATGCCCGATGATGTCGGGCATGGCGCGTCGGGTCTTTATGCAGTGGTTTGGCCTCGTCTCGGCGCAGGCCGGTGACCAATGCTGATCGCGCTGCTCTGGGTCGGGTCGTTTGTCATTGGTGTGGCCTGGCAGTGGCGATCCCCGGAGTCGGCAGCGCCGTGGAACAAGCGGATCTTCAACTTCTACTTCCACTTCTTCGCACCCGTGGTCGTGTTGTTTGCCTATAGCGTGGTGCCGGCCAACGAGACCACACTGATCGCTCTCGCGGCGGTCATCGTCGCGTCGTACATCGTGCTCGGGCTCGGTCTGCTCTACGCCCGCGTTGTCGCGCGCGATCGTGGCGAGCAGGGTGTGCTTGCGCTCGGGGCTGGGTTTACCAACACGGTCACGCTCGGCTATCCCGTCATCAACGCGGTCTTCGGCCCCGCAGGTCTGGCCTTGCAGGTGTTGTTTGCACAGTTCATGTACCTCGTCCCAATCGTCTCGGTCTCGACGACGATCGCGGCGCACTATGGCAATGGTTCACGGCCGCGCACGTGGAAGGGCATTGTGCGGCAGATCGTCAACGTGCCACTCGTATTTGCCGTCATCGCCGTCATCATCCGCGTGGCGGGCTTCGACATCGTCCCGTACGTCGAGCGGCCGACGGACTGGGTCGTCTTCTTGATGGGCCCGGTCGGCTTTCTCGAACTCGGACTCGCCCTGCCACTCGAGCGCGTCTCGCACGACGTCCACGACCTGTGGCGTGGGGCGGGCCCAATCGTGCTTCGCCTGGCGATTGCGCCGGCCATCCTGTTTGTCATCCACCTTGCCGTTGGTACTCACATCCCGTCGGTCTTCTACCTCTCGATCGCGATGCCCGCGGCCTTCCACACCCTGATCCTCGCGCGCGTCTACGACCTGCCGGGCCAGATGATGCGCCTGATCGTCGTCATCTCCACGGTGATCATGATCTCAGCGATCGTGGTCGGCTTGACGTTCTTCTAGGAAGCGGCCCTGGATCGACCGCGCTGGCTCTACGCCATCGGGATGTGCCGCAGAATGTGCGGCTCGACGCGCTCGAGGATCTCTTCGAGCGTGTCGCCCGTGATCGTCAACCCGTGGTTCTTGAGGCCGATGATCGCGTGGGCTGGATCGGGCTGGATGCGGACGAGGTCGGCGACGGCGTCGGCGAGCTCGGCTGTGCCACACGGATAGTTGATCTCGGTGGCGTCGACGCCCTCAACCCATGCGTGCACGTGCATGATCGCGCCCACGCTCGGATGCTCCATGTAGACCTTCCAATGCTCGATCGCATCGACGGACACGCGGCGCGGCTCGATGCCAGGCGGTACCGACATCACCATCGCCTGCGCGGGCTCGTCGTAGTCGGTCACGAGCAGCATGTCGCGGCCAATGTCCTTCAGGTTCGACTTGTCGACACCCGAGGCGCTCATCCAAAAACGCGTTGCATCCTTACGGGCCGAAAGGTTGCCGTAGGAGAGGCCACCAATCGAGTAGAGGCGCTTGACGTGCTCGAGGTCGCGCTTATCGAGGTACTTCTCGATTGGGAACGGAGCGGGTAGGAGGTTCATCGCGTCGAGACGCTGGCCGGCGATCGTCAGCGACTCGGTGATCTCGTCGCCGTTCCACAGCTCGGGCTCGAGGTCGGGATTCCAAATGTTGTCGATCACGAGGTGGCTCTCGGCCAGTGGTGCGAGGCGCTCGGCGAGCGTTGCGTAGAACGCATCGGAGCCGTCGTCGGCAATCGCGTAGTTGCCCTGCTCCATCGTGCCGAAGCGGACCTCGGTGCCAGGTACGACGCGCACAGAGACGTTCGACAGTGCGCGCACGAGGACGGGGTAGTAATCGCTGATTGCCTCGCCGAAATCGGCCGGTGGGGCGTCGCCCTCGTAGATTGCGGCGCAGAACGTCGTTGCGCTCTCGCGGCGGTACGGACGCACGTTCTCGCGGTCGACGAAGTTACAGACGAGGTTGGCGGTGCCAAGATCCTCGGTGCGCTCATAGCCACGTGCCACCAGGGCAGCACTAAGGCGGTCGGCGAAGGTGGACAGCGTGTCGGAAACGTTCCCGTAAAAGGCAAATCGCATAGGTTGAGGGTAGCAGCCGGCGTGCCGCAGGTTGTCACGCGCGACGTGTGTACCGGTGGGTGCGCTACATTTCGCTCAGGTTCGGTGCCGTTGGGCACCGCAGATCCACCGAGTGACAGCCGACCAGTGGTCGTGCTCGTGTCGCGAGGTGGTTGGAGGCGTGAATGCTCGAAGCCGGCAATACGGCTACAGGCACAGAGTTCGTTGATATGACGGGTCGTCCGACGCTCGA
>CANKHS010000078.1 GCA_947481755.1 Actinomycetota bacterium
CCGTACGAGCTCGCGTTCATCGATGTGGTGATCCCCGCGCTCGAGCGCTTCCAGCCCGAGTTGATCCTGATCGCCAGCGGCCTCGATGCGAATCGCTTCGACATCAATGCGCGGATGGATCTGACGGCCGAGGACTATCGCGTCTTCACCCAGCTGTTGATGGACGCTGCCGACCGCCTCTGTGGTGGTCGACTCGTGATCATCCACGAGGGCGGCTACTCCGACATGTACACGCCGTACTGCGGCCTGCGTGTTGTCGAGACGCTGAGTGGCCTCGATGGCGGCGTGCCAGACGGCACGCTTGGCGGCGAGTCGAGCACGAAGCTGTGGGACCACGAGCGCGCGGCCGTCGCAGCAGCAGCCGCGAACGTACCGAAGGTGCCGACGCCGTGAGTGACGAGCGCCACATCCGCGACCGGAGCCTCTGGCTCGACACGTTCCCGGGCCCGATTCGGCCGCGCCCCGCGCTCCAGGGCGACACGGATTGTGACGTCGCGATTGTTGGCGCAGGTATGACGGGTCTATGGACTGCGTATGCCCTGCTCGATGCCGATCCGTCTCTGCGTGTGCGAGTGATCGAGCGCGAGGTCGCGGGCTTTGGCGCGTCGGGTCGCAATGGTGGCTGGGTTTCGGCTGGCATTGCGGGTGTCGCCGAGGAGTGGGCCAAGCACAGTGGTGCCGAGGCCGTACGCCAGGCCGAGCGCGCGACGTGGGAGTCCGTCGATTGGATTGGCGAGCGTGTCGCGCAGGAGCAGATCGATTGTGGCTTCGTCAAGGGCGGCATTCTGAGCGTCGCGCGAACCGCGGCCCAGGAAGAGCGTGTCCGCGCAACCATCGACTATCACCGCCAGTGGGGCTGGGGCGAAGATGACGTTCGCGCGCTGAGCCCAGCCGAGGTCGCCGAGCGCGTTGCGATTGCCGACGCGCGACTCGCGTCTTTCACACCGCATGGTGCGCGCGTCAATCCGGCCCGCCTCGTGCGTGGCCTCGCCGATGCGGTCGAGCGCAAGGGTGGCGTCATCTACGAACAGACGGCCGCACGCTTTATCGAGCCCGGCCGTGTGGTCACGGAACACGGCACCGTCCGCGCTGAGCACGTCGTCCGCGCGACCGAGGCCTTCACCGTGCAGTTCAAGCAGCAGTCGCGTACCTACCTGCCGCTCTACTCGCTGATGATCGCCACCGAGCCGCTACCGCAGGCCGTCTGGGACGAGCTTGGTTGGAATGGCTGCGAGACGATCTCCGACGCACATCACCTCTTCTTTTATGCGCAGCGCACGACCGACAACCGCATCGCCATCGGCGGGCGCGGCGCGCCGTATGGTCTTGGCTCGCCGGTCGACGAGGCCTACGAGCGCCACGACGGTGTCAAGGCTCGACTGACGAACACGCTCTTCTCGGCGTTTCCCGCCACGCGCGGCGCAGCGATTACCCACCACTGGGGCGGTGCGCTTGGCGTGCCACGTGACTGGTCGATGAGTGTCACGCACGACCCTGCAACCGGCCTAGCCTTTGCGGGCGGCTACTCCGGGCACGGCGTCGCGGCAACGAGCATCTCGGGCCGCACGCTCGCCGATCTGATCCTTCGCCGCGATACCGAATTGACCAAGATGCCGTGGGTCAACCACCCGGTCCGCAAGTGGGAGCCCGAGCCGCTGCGCTGGATTGCCAGCCGCGCAATCGTCGGCATCATGGGTTCGTCAGATCGCACCGAGGATGCTGGTGCTACTCGTACTGCTCGACGGATGGCGATCATCCGGCCGTTTCTTGGGCATTGACCGCACTACTGGTTGGCAGAGGCCCAACCGGCGAGCGCAGGGACGTTGATCGTGCCCAAGCCCGTCGCCGTGTCGTACCCCTTGAATGCCTTACAGCAGCCAATTCGAGCAAGGTCGTTGGAGCCCATCGCAATATCAATAAACGGCTGTTGGGCCACGGGTGCCGAGCTGGCGCCGTAGAGCAGCGGGTTGAGGAAGCCAAGGCGATGACCGCCGGTCGCGGCGAGTGCTTCGTTCGTCGCAGCGACTGATGCCGCGACGAGTGGCGCAGCGTAGCTCGTGCCGCCAATCGGCATGTAGGCCATCCCTAAGGTATCACCGACCAGCGCCGTGATACCTGGGCGCTCATCCGCAAACATCGCGACATCGGGCACGGAGCGTTGCGACGCCCCCAACGACGCCTGGTACCAGGGTGCTTTCACAATCGTGCTGATACCACCACCACCGGCGCCGAGCAGCTGCTCGACTTGTACCGCGCCAGGGTCGATAGCAACATATGGGAATCCCGGGGCAATCTCCCTACCCGCATCGTCGGCAACGACCATCTCCCACGCAGTCCCACCGTAGACACTCGTGTTCCATGGGCGCTGGGCCTTGATTGCGTTGCCCTTGGTCAAGGCCATGCTGGTGCCACCAACGGCAGTCACATTCTGTGCCGCCGATGGGTACGAAACCGACTTCGAAACTGTCGCACCAAGCGACCCAACCATGCCCTGCTGACGTAGGCAACCGGATGAGCCACTGTCACCAGAGGAGACGACGACCGAGGTGCCGATCAGCGCAGCGATGCCGGAGATGTCCTCCCACAATGGATATCCACCATACATCGCGGCGGAGCCCTTCGTGAATGCCGTCTCGCACAGGCCGTACGACACGCTGACAGCATCGGGCGGTACCTTGCCCGTCAGTGCTGGGTCGATGGCTGCGGCCAGGATCGCGGGAAACGGCGTCGTCTGGTGCCCGACCATCACGGTCACCTTGGAGAGCTTGGGCAGGACGCCCATGACGCCCTCGATGTCGAGCAATACCTCGTCGGCACTCCCCTCCGACGGGTCACCACCGATGCCAACCTCCACCTTGCGCAATTGTGGGGTCTGCAGGTTGAAACATTTAGCGTAGGCACGCACGATGGCGGGATCAAAATTCTGACCCGACTCGAAGAGCACGATGTGGCGGCCCTTGCCGCCATTTTCGCCGAAGCCATAGGCCGTGCGCATCTGGTTAGGAGTAAAGGCTCCCGCAGCCTTTCCCTCCGCACAACCGGCAGGCGTACCGGTGCGGGTCGGCGACGCACCGCCGGAGATCGCGAGGGAACTCATGTAGGTTGCAGAAAGCCTCGCACTTGCCGTGTCAGCGGTAGTGACCTTCGCCTTGTGCGCGGGGTTCCGCAATCCCGCCACAACGACCAACCCGGAGATGCTGATCACATAGGGCCGCAGTGCACGTGGAATGGTCGGTATCCCGATGGCCGTGAGGACGCCTGGCGACCACTCGTGCGCCTTGATCCCGAAGACCTGCTTTGCCTGTGCCTCATTGATGTACGCGCGCAGGAACAACCCGGTGGGGTCGAGCCGAACACGTTCAACGCGAGGCCGCAGATACCTAAGCACGGCCTGCTGCGTTGAGACCTGCACGCCGTTATGTTGGACAGCCTGGGCGAAGGTCATGAAGTGGCCATAGCTCGGCGACGCCGGATCCGACACGGCCTTGACCTGCGCGGCGAGCACAGAACGGTCGCGTGTTAGCTCGATCACGATCTCCCCTGTTGTGCTCTGCGCGGCGGCCATCGGCGCGGCGATGAGCAGGCTGGCGAGGGCAATCAGGAGCAGACGGGAGATTCGCATCCGAGCAGCATGACGAGATATGACTTCAATTGCAACCCTCTCGCTGGCTCGTCCGATTCAGCGGTGTTGCCAGATCGGGATGCCGTCGACGACGGTCTGTGCGTAGACCGCATCGAGTACCGCCTGGATTTTCCCACTCGGGTCAAGCGCGTTGACGGGCTGGTAGCCGACCGCAACGGTTGGCGGCGTCGCTCCGGTGAACACATCCACGACGTGCTGGCTGGCGCCCGGGATGCGCTCGATGTTGCGGTACCAGAGGAAGCGCGTGGCGGGGATGCGGTCCGCGTACCAGTAGACCGCCGCGTTGGCCCACAACACCTGGATCCGTTGGTCGGGCGTCGTCAGCTGCCCAATCCGGTTGCCGACGGTAATCGCCGAGATCACGCGCGGATCGTTCGTCGAGCGCGCGCTCGCCAGTGCGGGACTCGACGCGAAATAGACGGGCAGGGCGGCGATCAGTGGAATGCCCGCGGCGAGCGCGACGACGATCAGGCCGCGCTTCGGCGAGGTGTTCTCCCACAACCAGACACCCCCGATGCCAGCAAACAGTGCAAACGGCGGCAAGAGCTGCACCCAATAGTGCGGGTGGTAGAGCCCGCCAATCAGGAACCCAAGTGAGCACGCTCCAAGCCAGACGAGTGGGACGAAGAGGCAGCGCTCGCGGCGCATGGCGAGCAGGCCAAGGACGCCGAGTGCAATCAGGAGCCCCGCGTCAACCAGCATCCACGGGATTGAGTTGACGAGCAGGTTGAGACGAAAGCCGATGTCGCCCGAAAACAATGACTCGGTCTGGGAGCGGTAGCCGTAGATCGCATACCACCAGCCGCTGACTCCTGGTGACGACAAGGCTGCGGCGATAACCGCCAACCCCCACGGAATCGCAATACCGACGGCGAGCAGAACCAGTCGCCCGCAGCCGAGTACCCAGTCGCGCTCGCGATAGGCAACCACAAGCACGATCGCAGCGACGACAAGCACACCGTCGAAGGCCGATTGTTTGACGAGTGGCGCAAACCCGGCGACGGCACCCGCGACGAGCAAGAGCCAGGTGCGGGGCCACGCACTCCAACGAAACGCAATCGCGATCGCGACGGCGGAGACGGCACCTCCAAGCAACTCACCGTTGGCTGTAAACCCTTCGATGTGCGGAGCGGGACCGACGATCGCCATCAACCATGCCGTGATCACCGCCGCACGCGGACCGCCCAGCGTCCAGGCGATCACGGCCAGGGCAAGCACGAGGGCAATGCCGGCCTTGAGTGCCAGTATGCGGATCGCCCACTCGTCGCCAAAGACGAGCGCGAGACGATAGAGCCCGACGAGTCCCTGTGGTCGATCGACCCAGGCAACATCTCCGTAAAGGGCAAACCCACGAGCCCAGAGCCGCGCGACCTGGCCATAGCCGGCCTCGTCGACGCTCAGCGGAACGTTCAGGAAGCGCAGCCGCAAGATGCTGTCGGCAACGACGGCTCCGGCGATCCAGAGCCAGGCACGACGGACCGTCATCGGTCTAGGTGCCGCTCGACGCACCGACGAGCGCGAAGAACTCGGCACGGGTACGCGGGTCGTGCCGCAGCATGCCGCGCACCGACGACGTCGTCGTGCGGCTGCCCGGGGCTCGGACGCCACGCACCGTCATGCAGAGATGCTCCGCCTCGAGCACGACGCCAACACCACGTGGCTCGAGATGCTGTTCGAGCCAATTGGCGACCTGCGCCGTCATGCGCTCTTGCACCTGCAGGTCACGCGAGTACATGTCGACAACCCGAGCCAACTTCGACAGGCCGACAATCCGTGGCCCGGGGATGTAGCCAACGTGCGCGACACCGGTAAACGGCAGCAGGTGATGCTCACACAGCGCATGAAAGGGGATATCGCGAACCACGACCAACTCGTCGTACTCGCCGTCGTTCGGAAACGTCGTCGACTCAAACGGCTTGACCGTCAAGAGTTCCTCGTACATCCGCGAGACGCGGCGTGGCGTCTCGTGCAGCGACTCGTCGGACAGGTCGTAGCCAAGCGCGCGCAGCATGTCACCGGCGGCGGCTTCGACTTTCTCGAGATCGATTGGCCCACGAGGGCGAATGGGATTCGGTGTGCTCACGCGCGGAGTCTATCCGTCGTGAGGATTTACGCGAGCAACCACACCTGGATGGATGACGAGCCACAATGACAAACACAAAATCTGCCTGCTCAGATTTCACGCTCGACAACGCACCGGTGATCGGTTTTTTCACCACCATTTCCCCCCAAAACCGGCGCACCCTGTTGTACTGTTCGGCCGTGATGCCGCGCAACCGCCAACCAAATTGGCGGATAATCATCATCGTGGTATCAGTCCTTGTTGTGTTGGTAGGCGTAGGTGGTTGGTTTGCGTACGCAAACAGCAAGCCCACCGAGATCTCCGGTAATACAACGGAGGAATACATCGCGGCGACAACCAGCACCGGTGCGACTACGACCGTCGCCCCCGTCGCGATGCCGTGGCCAACGTACGGATTTGACCCCGGGCGCAGTCATTGGAATCCCTATCTCCGTCACCGGCCTCCCTACACGCAAGAGTGGGTCTTTCACGCGCTGAGCCTCGTCGAATTTCCTCCGGTCGTTGACGACGGTCGCCTGTTCGTCGCAAACCTCCATGGGCACTTTTTTGCGATCGATGCTGCGACGGGCAAGCGTCTCTGGCACAAGCCGACCGGTCATTGTTCTGCGGCGTCGCC
>CANKHS010000079.1 GCA_947481755.1 Actinomycetota bacterium
GATCTCTCGCTTGATCTTGGTGTCGAGTTGACGGCCGACGGCTACGAGCTCTTTCACGTGCGCAGCCAACTCGTCCTCGCGGCCCGTGCCGCCGGTCTCGAGCAGCCGATCGATGGCCCGTATCTGGGCCTCTCCGACGATGAGGGCTGCGCAACGGCGGCCACGTGGGCTCGACGCCTGGGCTTCCAAGGCAAGATGGTGCTGCACCCCCGCCAACTGCCGATCGTGGCGGGCGTCTTTGCCCCCAGCGCCGACGAGGTCGCCTGGGCCAACGCCGTCGTCGCTGCCTTCGCCGAAAACGAGGCGAAGGGCATCTCGGCCTTCAAAATGGATGACGGCACGTTCGTCGACTACCCCGTCGTCTTCCGCGCCCAGTCGATCCTGCGCGACGCCGGTATCTGAGCTGGATCAACTTTGCTTTGGGGTCAGGCCCCTAAGCAAAGCTACCGAGACCGAGATCCAAAGACGGCCAGTAGATCAGCTTTGCTTAGGGGCCTGACCCCAAAGCAAAGTTGATCCACCCCGCTAGATAGCAGGCGTCTGTGCTGGCAGCGCTTCGAGGTAGGCGACTACCTCGTCGTTCGGCAGCACGTCGGCGTACTTCTGGTTCATGTCAAAGAGGTTGGCCTCGTGTGGGCCCGGGGCGCGATCGCCCGAGCACTCAAGCGGCACGATTGTGCGATAGCCATGCTGGAGCGAGTCGACGACGGTTGCGCGGACGCAGCCCGAGGTCGTCACGCCCGTCACGATGCAGGTATCGGCTTGCCACGAAGCCATCAAGGCGCCGAGGTTGGTCCCCCAAAAGGCGGAGGCAAACTGCTTGACGACCAGCGTGTCCTGACTGGTCATACCCAAACGCTCATCGATCTCGGCCCACTCCGAGCCGGCCTTCAAGACGAGTAGCGATGGCACCTTGGCCTGAAAGACCGCGGCAGGCTGGGCTGGAGCCTCGTCGTAGAAGACCGTCGTAAAGACGACGGGCACGCCCTTGTCGTGACAGGCGTCCACCAGTCGGCGGTTCTCTGCGACGAGCTCCGTGTAATCCCCACCGAGGGGCGACGCGGGATCCGTGAAGCCCTTCTGGAGGTCAACGATGACCAGGACCGGCCGCCGGCCAAAGCCGGCGGCATTCCCAAATCCTCGAGATTCATAAAAGGAATCGGTGTCCTGTCCATGCGTACTCATGCGGTGACAATGTCTCCCGGCATGTTGTCGGCCAAGCGGACGCGAAGCTGTGCCTCATCGCCCGGCTCAAGCGGCGACCAACGCAGTGGCACTGCGGGGATCGGCGGCTCGAGGCCAGTCTCGGCCTTGCAGTTCGCCAGCACTTCGGCGAGCGGCGGACCGTAGTCGAAGGCCAGAGCATCGCCGCGCTCAGTGCGCTGACGCTCTCGCTCCTTCGCCGTGGCAGCCTCATCGGCAGAACCGTCGGCATTGATCACAACGCCGTAGCCCTCCTTGGCGTAGTCACTGCTGACCAGGCCATACGAGACGTCCTTGACGACAACCTCGATCGGACGATCGAGACGATCCTTCCAACCACCGCCACCGGCGGTGCGGTACACGAGCATGTCGCCCGGTACGACCTCGATCTCGTCGCACTTCGATGGCAACCGCTCTTCGGTGCCATCGGCGCGCTTGAGGATCTTCTCGGAACGACCACCCGGCAGACCGCCGAGCACGCCCCATGGACGCGTCAACCAACGATCGTCGTGGATCGAAACCTGGCCTGGCTCGAGGTAGATGTAGCGCTTCTCAACGCCGTTACCACCACGATGGAGTCCAGGACCACCCGAGTCGGTGATCGTCGTGTAACCGTCGATCCGAAGCGGGTAGTACGCCTCGAGATACTCGGTCGGAATGTTCTCGAACAGCGGCCACCACGAGTGACCGTCCATGCCGTCACCGATTGGTCGACCTGGAATGCCTCCGTAGAGGATCTCCATGGCGAAGAAGAAGTCGCCCTTCTCGCCCCAACCCGAGTACAACATGTACGGCGAGGTGCCGTAGCCAGCTGCCGTGTTGATCTCTGGAGCCTGCTTGCAGAGAGCACCACCGAGCACGTCGAACATACGCGCGAGCGCGTGGGTACGACAACCCAGTGCCGAGGGGAACCTCGGTCGCAAGAGGCAACCCTCCGGCAGGATGATGTGCAGCAGCGGGTAGAACCCGTCGTTGAACAGAATCTGCGGATCGTTGACCATGATCAGGTAGATGCCGATGAACATCTTGAACATACCCTCGGAGAGGTAGAAGTTCACCGGTCCCATCGCCTGTGGATCTGTGCCTGACCAATCGAAGAACGCGTGGTCACCCTCGCGCCAGATCGTCAGTTTCATCTTGAACGGACCGTTGCCTAGGCCGTCATCGTCGACGTAGTCCTCGAAAGACTGCGGCGTCTCTGGAATGGCCCAGTTGATCAGCTGCTTCATAGCGGCGTAGGTACGATCGAGCAGCGCCTGAAGCGCCACCAGATACGTCTCCTTGCCGAAGCGGTCACACAGTTCCTGCACGCGCTTTTCGCCCGAACGGCACCCTGCGATCAGGGCGAACAGGTCGGCACGGTTCATCGCCGCGTTGCGCATGTTGTTGAGGATGAGGGACAGCACCGGCTTCTGGATCTCGCCCCGCTCGACAACCTTGATCGGGGGAATGATGAGTCCCTCGTCGTAGATCGTCTTCGCGTTGGTGGGCAAGGAACCCGGCAGGCGACCGCCCACGTCCATCATGTGACCGAACTGGCTCGACCAGCCCACAAGCTCACCGCTGTGGAAGATCGGGACCAGCACGAGCCAGTCGTTCGTGTGGGAGATCGAGGCGGAGCACTTGAACGGGTCGGCGCAAAGAATCACGTCGCCCTCATAGATGCCCTGGTCCCAATCCTCCATCATCTCGTTGATGTAGGCACCGAACTGCCCCACGACCATGCGACCGCGAGGGTCGGTGATCATCGGGAATTCGTCGTGCTGCTCGCGGATGACCGGGCTCATTGCCGATCGGAACAGCACTGCGTCCATCTCGTACCGGGCACTCTTCAGGGCGCCCTCAATGATGTCGAGCGTAACCGGATCGATATCGATTCCGGTTGGGATCTCTGCGATCCGAAGCTCGTCTGTAGTAGTTGCCATTAGAGCTCCTCCCTTAGGCCTGTGGGTTGATCAGGATGTTGTAGAACTCGTCCATCTCGGCCACATAGCCGGGGAGGACCACCGTCGTCGAGTCGAACTCGGTGACGATTGCCGGGCCGTTGAACTTGGCGCCCGGGGTCATCTTGGAGCGGTCGTAAATCTTCGCGGGAATGCGCTTCCCGTCGAAGACGATCTCATGGTCTTGCAAGATCGCGTCAGAGGCATCGTTCGCCTTGACCTCGCCCGAGGGCAATTGGATCTTCGGCACGGCTCCGTTGCCGATGCAGCGGAGGTTGACGATCTCCCGCGCTGCGTCGTCCATCTTGAAGCCGTACAGCTGCTCGTGCAGTGTGTCGAACTGGTCGCCCAGCTGGGCAATGTTGCCCGCCTGGACCTGCGCGATGTCGACCGTGACGGGAATCTCGTAGCCCTGGAGGACGTAACGCATGTCCGCCAAGTACGTGACCCGCTGATCGCCGGCGGCGATACCTTCGGACGTCATCCAGTCCTGGGCACGCGTGCCGAGATCGTCGAGCACAGCCTTGACTTCGGCCGGGTCGGCCTCTTCAATCGGCTTGACGATCGTCTGAGCAAACTCGTTGCGGAACTCGGCGACGAGGTCGCCAACCGCGCAGAGCAGCCCTGGCGAGGGCGGCACGATGACCGGGAACGAGCCCATCAGCTCGGCTACGGCATTCGCGTGCAACGGACCGGCCCCACCGAAGGCGACGAGTGCGAAGTCACGCGGGTCGTACCCACGCTGAACGGAGACGAGGCGCAGGGCGCCTGCCATGTTTTCGTTGACGATCTTGAGGATGCCCTCAGCCGCCGCGTCGAGCTCGAGACCGATGGCGTCACCGATCGTCTGAACCGACGTGCGGGAGGCCTCGACGTCGAGCTTCATCTCGCCACCAAGCAGGCTGGAAGGCAGGTGACCAACGGCGACATTGGCGTCCGTCACGGTTGGCTCCACACCACCCTTGCCGTAGGCTGCGGGACCCGGCTCGGCACCGGCCGATTGCGGACCGACGCGAAGCGCCTTGGTCAGCTCTGGCACGTGGGCGATCGAGCCGCCACCAGCACCAACGGTGTGCACGTTGATCGACGGCACCTTCAGGCGGAACTGCCCGATTGTCGTGTCGCGACCAATTGTCGGCTCGCCGTTCTGGCAGAGCGCCACGTCTGTCGACGTGCCACCCATGTCGAACGTGAGGATGTTCGGGAAGCCTGCGCGCGTCGAAACGTAGAGCGCACCCGCGACGCCGCCGGAAGGACCGGACAGCACGCCGTAGATCGGGTTACGACCAGCTTCACGCGTCGTCATTAGGCCTGCGTCGGAACGCAGGATGTTGACGTCGCAGGTTGCGCCGGCGGCCTTCAGCTCGACGTCGAGTCGATCGACGTAGGCCTGGACCTGTGGTCGCACATACGAGTTCATGCAGGCGGTCAGCGTGCGCTCGTACTCGCGGAACTCCGGTACGACATCGCTCGAGAGCGTGACGGGGAAGTCCGGGTAGAGACGCTCGACGATCGCGCCGATCTGCTTCTCGTGCTTGTTCGAGATGTACGAGTTGATCAGACCAACGGTCAGCGACTCGACGCCACTCTCGACGAGGTCCTTGACGATCTGCTCGACCTGAGCCTCGTCCACTGCGACCACGGTCTCGCCACGCGGGCCCATGCGCTCGACAGCCTCACGGGTGTCGGCCAGCGATGCCGGCGGCTCGGGCTTCTGCATGATGATCCAACCGGCGAGGGGGCCCGGGGTCTGCGACCGTGCAAGGTGCAGAATCTGGGAGAACCCTTGGGTTGTGATCAGACCCACGCGAGCGCCCTTGCCCTCGAGCACGGCGTTTGTCGCGACAGTCGTGCCATGCATGATGTTGCGAAGATCGGAGGGCGAGATGCCCGCCGTTTCGCACATGCGTGTCAGTCCGGTCAGCACGCCCTCGGAAGGGTCACTGGGCGTCGAAGGGGTCTTGACGCGATGTTGTGTTCCGTCGTCATCGTTGACGAGAAACAGGTCGGTGAATGTTCCACCGACGTCTACTCCTAGGCGATAGGCCACGAGTCCGTCCTTTCTCTCCACTTGCTAGGCATTACGCTAGACGATCCCGGCCTCTTGCAGTTTGCCGAGCTCACTTTGGGTGAGTCCAACAAGTCCACACCAGACCGCTTCATTGTCTGCGCCGACCTCCCATTTGCCGCCCCAGCGGATCTCGCCAGGCGTCTCAGAGAGCTTCGGAGTGATACCCGGAATCGGCATGGTGCCGATCTCGGGGTCTTCCAGATCCACGATCAGGCCGCGTTCGCGGAAGTGCGGATCGTCGTACATGTCGGCGGCGGTGTACACACCAGCCGATACCACGTTTGCCTCGGCGAGCATCTCGTCGAGTTCTGCGGCCGTGTACCCGGCCGCCCATTCGTCGATCATTGCGTACAGCTCGTGCTCACGATCGCCGCGCTCGCGATGCGTTGCGTACCGCGGATCTTCGGCCAATTCGGGCCGACCCATCACGACTGCGAGTCGCTTCCAGAGAGAGTCATGGTTGGCTGCGATCACCACCCACTTGTCGTCTTTCGACTTGTGCACATTGGAGGGGGCGATCTTCGAGAGGTACGAGCCGGATGGCTCGCGCACGACGCCGGTGAGGGCGTACTCGGTGATCGTCGACTCCGTCATCGCAAAGCAGGCGTCGACAATCGCAGCGTCGATGACCTGTCCCTTGTTGCCACCCCGGGCGTCGCGCCAATAGAGCGCGAGCAGGATGCCTTCAAACGCCTGCTTGGAGGCGAGTGTGTCACCAAGCGAGATACCACTGCGCGGCGGCGGCTGGTCGGGATAGCCATTGATGTAGCGGAGGCCACCCATTGCCTCGCCGGCGGCGGCGAAACCGACGCGATCCTTATAGCGGCCGGTCTGGCCGTAGCCAGAGACGCGCGCGTAGATTAGTCGCGGGTTCTTAGCCATCGCCTGCTCCGGCCCGATGTTCCACTTCTCCATCGTGCCGGGGCTGAAGTTTTCGAGGGCAACGTCGGCCTTGGCCATCAGCTCGAGCGCAAGCTCTTGTCCCTCGGGGACGCGCAGGTTGAGCGTGACGACCTTCTTGTTGCGCGCGAGGCTCGGCCACCAGAGCGTGTGATCGTTGACGCGCTCGCGGCCCCATTCGCGCA
>CANKHS010000080.1 GCA_947481755.1 Actinomycetota bacterium
GGCGATCCAAACGACAGCCAGACGTTCATCGTTCGTCCGTAGCTGAGGAGCGTGGGGGACATCACATCCGCGCGGTTGTGATGTCCCCCCGTTATCCGTAATCCGTTCTAGGCCGTGAGGTCGGACGCCATCTCTTCAAAGGCGTCAACGAACCGCTGGCAGTCCTCGAGCGAGTGCTGGATGGACAGTGTCCATTCCTCCTCGCGGCCCGGGGTCATGAAGACGCCGCGGTTCATGTTGTACAACCACGCGAGGTCGCAGAGCTCGCCATCCTGCTGGCTCTTGAACGACTCGTAGTCGACGATTGGGTCGTGCGCGAACGTGACGCAGCCCTTCGAGCTGATGCCGACGGTGTAGCCAGGCAGGTTGTACTTCTCGAGCACAGCCGAGCAGCCACCGAGCATGACGTCGTTGAGGCGATCCAGATGCGCATAGGCGTCCGGTGTCATGACCTCGAGCAAGTTGGCACGTGCTGCGGCCATGCCGAGCGGGTTGCCGTTGTAGGTGCCGACCTGATAGACGCCGCCGTTGCGGACGACCTCCATGACCTCATCGGATCCACCGATGGCGCCGATCGGGAGGCCGCCGCCGAGGGCTTTCGCCAACGTGACCATGTCGGGCATCACGCCAAACTTCTCGACTGCGCCACCCGCAGCGATCGTCATGCCGGTCTTGACCTCATCAAAAATCAGGATGATGCCGTGCTTCTTTGTGATCTCACGGACGGCCTCAAGGTAGCCGGGCTCAGGGAGCACGACGCCGAGGTTCATCATCGCCGCTTCCATGATCACGCAGGCCGGCAGGCGGCCCTCTTCGGCGAGACGCTCGATGCGACGCTCCATCGCGGGTGCGTCATTAAACGGCACGGCGATCGTCATATCCGAAACGGCCTTCGGGATACCGCCGCCATACGGCAAGGAGGCGTAGTTCTCGCGGTCGCCAATCGAGGCGTAGTCAACGCCGATCGACACCATCACGTAGTCGTGGTGGCCATGGTACGAGCCGAAGATCTTGATGATCGTGTCGCGACCGGTCGCGGCGCGGGCAATACGAATCGCGTCCATCGTGGCCTCGGAGCCCGAGTTTGTGTACCGCCATTGCGGCAGACCCCAACGGCGCTGAAGTTCCTCAGCGACGACGATGGCATCCTCAGTGGGGGCGGCAAAGTGCGTGCCCTGTGTCATGCGCTCCGCGACAGCCTTCGTAATCACGGGGTGTGCGTGACCCTGGACCATCGAACCGAAGCCGTTGTGGAAGTCGATCATCTCGGTACCGTCGACGTCCCAGACCTTCGAGCCAACGCCGCGCTCGAGGTAGATCGGCCACGGATCACGGAACTGATAGGACGAGGCGACGCCGCCCGAGAGCACGTGGTTAGCGCGCTTGTACATCTCACCCGAGGCAGTGGTGGTGCCATCGAGAACTTTTGCTTCGCGTGCCGTGAGCTCCGCGATGCGTCCGCGATCTAGTTCGATGGGTGTTCGTACCGCCATGGTGTCCTCCTCGGTGCGCCTGATCGCGCAGTCAATGCCTGCACGATACGTCCCCGGGAGGGGAGCCGTCAATTCGCTACGAGGCGGTAAACAGCGTTTCGGCGATGTCCTGACGCTCGCGGATCAAGGCGCGTACGCCCTCCGTGTCGCCTGCGCGCAACATTTCGATCGGATCTGGATCGCCATTGACGAGCCCCTCAAAGAAGACTTTGCGGTCGTCGTAGGTCGGAAACAGGTCCTTCGCCCAGCCGCGGATGCCGTTGAGCATCACGGCAAACTCGGCGTGCGGCTCGCCGTAGGTCTCGAGAATCTCGCGCTTGAGGCGCTTGGCGAGTGCGGGACTGGCGCCCGAGGTCGAGATCGCAATTGCGATTGGACCACTGCGAACGATCGCCGGCAGAATGAAGTTGCAGAGTGGTGGGACGTCGACGATGTTGACGAGCATCGCGCGCTCTTCGGCGCGGCGATAGATCTCAACGTTCAGTTGCGTATCTTCGGTGGCAGCGACGACCAAAAGGCGACCCTCAAGATCGGCGGGCGTATATTCGCGCAACTCGAGCGTGATCGCGCCTTCGCTGGCCAATTCGTGCACCTCTGCGCAGGCTGTCTTCGTAATCACGTGGACTGCGGCGTTGGCCGCCAAGAGTCCCTCGATCTTCTCGAGACCGATTGGGCCGGCACCCACCACGAGTGTCGGGCGATCTGTCAGATCGAGGCACGCCATGTAGAAGGTCTTCTCGAGCATTTTGGCGTTGCACGTGGCATCGCAACGGTCGAGGGCAAGTTCGCAGACACAGGGTCGAGGAGGCATACAGAAAGCCTATCGCGGCTCTCTCGGCGGCGGATGGGTCACGATTGCCACATGGGACACGTCAAGCACCTGTATGTGCACGTTCCGTTCTGCGCACATCGCTGTGGCTATTGCGACTTCGTCACCGTCACAGGCAACGACGATCGCCACGCAGCGTACGTCGATGCGCTGCTGCGCGAACTCGAGACGCACCGCGCAGTACTTGCCGATCCCGTTGAGACGGTGTACATCGGCGGTGGTACGCCGTCCAAGCTGGGGGCGCCGCTTCTGGCCCGACTGCTCGATGCGCTGCCGCAGGCCACGGTGGAGACAACCGTGGAATGCAACCCCGAGGGCGTCGATCGCGAACTGGCAGCGGTGCTCGGCGAGCGCGGCGTACGCGTCTCGCTCGGGGCACAGACGTTTGCCGCGCCGCTGCTCGCAACGCTGGAGCGGCAGACGACGCCCGAGCAGGTTCGTGCTGCCGTCGGCCTGTTGAGGGAGGCTCGCGTGCCGTCGCTGTCGCTCGACCTCATCTATGGCATTCCGGGCGAGCGCGAGAGCGATCTGGCGCGCGATCTGGCGGTACTCGAGGAACTCGGGCCCGACCACGTCTCGGCCTACGACCTCGAAGCAAAGCCGGGTACGCGGTTCTCGATCCACCATGGTGCGGAGCTCGAGGCGCAGGGAGAGTTGTTGGAGCGCCATATGGATCTCGTGATCGATTCACTCGGCTACTCCGGCTACACGTGGTACGAGATCGCCTCATTTGCGCGCGGCCCGGAGCATGAAGGTCAGCACAATCGGGCCTACTGGCTTGGGCGTGACTACCTCGGTCTCGGCATCGGTGCGGTCTCGACAGTCAACGGCGCTCGCCGGGTCAACGGACCTAAGCTCGCGGCCTACATCGAAGACCCCGCAACGGCACCGGCCACGTTCGAGGCAATTGACGAACGGACACGTCAGACCGAACGCCTGATGCTCGGCCTGCGTCTCGCCGAGGGTGTGCCAATTGCAGACGTGGCCGATGTGCTCAACCGCCCAGCCCTGGAGCGACTGGTGCAGATTGGCATTGCCACCACGACGGACGATACGATCCGTTTGGAACGGCGTGGTCGCATGCTTTTGCATGACTGCGTCGCAGATCTCCTTGATGACGATGCTTCCTGATCTCGACCTCACCCAACGCCGCCAACTGGTGCTCCGTGCCGTTATTGAGGAGCACATCTCGACGGGCCAGCCGGTCGGCTCGAAGACGCTGACGGTGCGCCGGGGCTTTGAGGCCTCAGCGTCGACGCTGCGCAACGAGCTCGCCTGGCTCGAATCGGTGGGCCTGCTTGGGCATCCACACACCTCAGCGGGTCGCGTACCAACGGAACTCGGTTACCGCTTCTACGCGGGCGAGTTGTTGTCCGAGCGCATTGCCGCCGAGCCCATGGTGCTGGATCTGAACGAAGCCACCCAAGAAGTTGACGACGCCTTGCGCGCCACGACCGAGGCGCTGTCGCAGGTGACGCGACTGTTGGCGATCGCGAGTGCGCCGAGTGTTGCCACGATCGACGTGCGCCATATCGAGGTCCTGACGCTGCAACCGCAGGTTGTGATGGTGCTGGTGATTACGGGCTCTGGCGCGGTTGCCAAGCGTGTCTTTGCGTTCGAAGGCCCGGTTGATCCGGGGCTTGCCGAGTGGGCGCGTGAGTACCTCAACGAGACCCTGACCCGTGGCTCGTTGACGGAGCGCTCGGTTCGGGCTCGTCTGGCCTCGGACGAGATCGACCAGCGAGAACGCGGCTTTTTGAACGCCATCGCGCCGGTCTTCCACGACATCTTTGATTCCAGCGCTGATCGTTTGTTCGTTGGCGGAGCGTCGCGACTGATGAGTGAGTTGCGCGCGCAGGACCAACACGAGCTCAACGAATTGGCTTCCGTTTTGGAAGAGCGCGCCGTCATGCTCGATCAGTTGCGGGGTGCGTTGCGTGGCGATCAGGTGACGGTGCGGATCGGCGAGGAGCACATGGCACCGGCGTTGCGTCCGGTGGCGATGGTCACCGCAGGCTACGGATTGCCGCATCGCGTGTTGGGTGCGATCTCGGTCATTGGCCCAGTCCGGATGGATTACGCCCATGCGATTGTCGCTGTGCGTGGTGCCGCTGCCGCACTCAGTTCGTACGTCGAAGACGTCTACGAGGATTGATGGTCGTGGCGTGAACTGGGCTCTGCTGGCGGCGGGCGTTGGCCTGGCCAGCTATCAGACGTGGGCGATCTGGCTGCGGTGGCGGGAGGCGCGTGGTCTGCCGCCCGCTGATCGCAAGATCATGCTTTGGACGTTGATACTGACGCGCGGGCTGGGCTGGCTGCTTGGAGTTGGGCTGATTATCGGAGCGCTCTACCGCGCGAGCCAGTGATGGTGTCAGCCGGGAGCGTCAACCCCGATAGGATGCCCCCGAATGTCTACGCCTAGCGATTACTACGAGACTCTTGGTGTGCCGCGCGACGCGTCGGACGACGAGATCAAGAAGGCGTTCCGTAACCTCGCGCGCCAGCATCACCCAGACGTCAATCCGGACAACCCGGAGGCAGCCGAAACGTTCCGCGTGGTGGCCGAGGCCTATGAGGTCCTCTCGGTTACGGAGACCCGCGTTCAGTACGACCGCTTCGGGCACGCCGGAATCTCGGGCGCTGGTGGCGGCGGCGGTGCGGGCTTCGGCAACCTCGATGACATCCTCGGGATGTTCTTTGGCGACGGCATGTTTGGTGGGCGCGGAGCACGACGTGGTCCACAGGCCGGTCCCGATGCGGCAACGGCAATCTCGCTGACGCTGCGCGAGGCCGCCGTTGGCGTGCAACGAGACATCGAAGTCGAGATCGTGGCGCCATGCGACCGCTGCGCGGGTTCGGGTGCCGAGCCGCCAACGCGCCCAATTCCTTGTCCGACCTGTGGCGGCCTTGGGCAGGTGCGGCAGATTTCAAATACGCCGCTTGGTCAGATCGTGCGCGAGATGCCATGCCCGGCCTGTCGTGGGCGCGGAGCAACGGTCGAAACTCCCTGCAGCGATTGTCGTGGCCAGGGCAAACAGCCCGAGCGCCGCACCGTCAGTGTCGGCATTCCCGCTGGCGTCGACACCGGGCAGCGCGTGCGCGTCGTGGGGCAGGGGCATGCCGGTGATGCAGGTGCGCCTCCTGGTGACCTCTACGTTGCCATTCAGATCGAAGACGACCCGGCGATCGAGCGCGAAGGCCTCGACCTCCACGTGTTGGTCGACCTCACCGTCACGCAGGCGATGCTCGGTGCCACTGTTCACGTGCCGACGTTGGAGGGCACGGAGACGATCGTTCTGCAGTCGGGCACCCAGCCAGGCGATCGTCGCACCTTGCGTGGCAAGGGCATGCCGCAGATTGGTAACGAGAATCGGCGTGGCGACCTTCACGTCTTGTTCGCCGTACATATCCCCAAGAAGCTGGAACCAACTGCACGCCTACTGGTTGAAGAGCTCGACAAGGCGATCCCTGAGGATGCCTACAAGACCGAATCGGGCTTCTTCAACCGTGTTCGGCGAGGTTTTAGCGGTGGTTGATCCGCCGCTCACCCGCTGGCAGGTCGAGGTTCCCGCCGAGCGCGCGGAGGAGGCGATCGCCGTATTGCTTGAGGCCTTCCCCGGTGGGCTCGAAGAGGTCGCGCGTGGTGGCGGGATCGGCTACGCCGGCTTCCTTGGCGTCGACGAGCCTGCGCCCGATCTGCCCGACTGGATGGTGGCGACCCCCGAGCACGTGCCGGATGGCTGGCGCGACGCATGGCGCCAGTTCCATCACCCCGTTCAGATCGGCGACGTCTGGGTGCGACCACCGTGGATCGCCGAACC
>CANKHS010000081.1 GCA_947481755.1 Actinomycetota bacterium
CCGACGCAGTTGCGAGCGGGCGAGGATCGCTGTGATCGACTGCAGGCGGAGGCGGAGGCCACCGATACGGTCGTCTATCGCGTGCAGGCGAGTGTCGTTGCTGCGACGGTCGTCGGTATCCTCGTGAGCGCTGGGGCACAAAAGGTTGCGTTAACGATGGATCTCGAGCCGTTTAGCGACGCTGTTCGTGCTGCCGTTGATGCTGCAGGACTCGACGTTGGAAACTACGGCGAGATCGCGCCGGACCGTGCACAAGCCGGTGCGCTCGACGCCACGGTTACTGGGTGCCTTGCGGCCGTTGCCGCGAGTGGTTCGATCGTCACGTCGGCCGCAGGTGCCGGACGTGCGGGTGCACTGATTGCGCCAACACACATCTGTGTGGTCCGCGAGGACCAGATCGTCGGCGGACTGCACGAACTGTTCGATGGCGACGTGCTCACTGGTGCCGGCAGTCTCTTCGCGTTGCAGTCTGGTCCGAGTCGGAGTGCTGACATCGAGAAGGTTCTGATTCTCGGTGTACACGGCCCCGGCAACGTGCAGCTCGTTATCGTCACACCCGATTGACGACGAGCTCCTGTCAGCCCCGTCTACCGAACGATGTCGACCGGGGTGCCCGGTGATACGAGCGGTGCAACGCGACGGATACCTGGGTCGGGAACGCGAATACAGCCATGCGACGGGTTTGTACCCGCTGCGGCCCACAACACGCCTCGCGCTCCGTGGATCGCCACACGACCGGGGCCGCCCGCAAACTCAAATAAGACATTCGAGTGCGCCGTGAGATGAATTGCCCAGGGCCCCAAAGGACTCCACCAGACTTCGCGGATCTTTTGGTACACGGCAAAATGCCCCTTGGGCGTTGGGGTCGCCGACGCGCCCAGTGCGACTCCGAGCCTCAATACGACGTGGCCACTTCGAAACACCCGTAAGAGGTGCCGACGGAGGCTAATTTCGACGCGCATAGCGTTCTTGCGAAGGATCACGTTAGACTCGCGAATCCACGCCGAAGCGGTGTTGGGGCGCGACGGAAGGCGAACCTTGAGCCATGATTCCCCCGTCGCGAGAATGGTGTTGTCGAGTACCAACAGCTCGACGCTGTTCCCCGTATCGCTGATCCAGGGTGCCAGTACGCCCCTTGGCTTACCGGAACCAGCCCGAGCATACAGGCCAGTTCGTGTGATGAGGCGTGCCGCGTACGACACCTTCTTGGTCGGTCGATAATCCCCACTCGCCGTAGCCGCGGTATCTGTTGCGGCATTTGGATCGGCGGCAACGACACCTGTTGTGGTCGGGTCAGTGCCCCCGGCCGGCGTCTGCGCAAAGGCTGGTCCGACACTACTCAGCGCGAGGAGTAGCGCGAGGATGGGCAGGGTGGTCCAGAGGCGCACCTACGCATTATGGGCTACGCCACGCACGCTGGCGGCTGGACGGCAGGCCCGAACCCTGCCACGATCACGACATGACGGAACAGCACCGATCCCTTTGGCTCGAACAGGCGTACACGGGCTCAACCGATGCGCCCGTACTCAGCGGTGGAGATCACGCGGATGTGGCCATCGTTGGCGGAGGCTACCTCGCTCTGTGGACGGCGATCCTCCTGAAAGAGCGTGAGCCAGACCTTGACGTGGTCATTATCGAAAAGGACGTCTGTGGTGGTGGAGCATCAGGCCGAAACGGTGGGTTTGTGCTCAGCTGGTGGCCCAAGCTCGCGACGTTGATCAAGCTCGCGGGTGAGCGAGAGGCAATCGAGCTTGCGCAGGCGTCCGAGCAGGCCATAACGGAGATCGAGGAGGCCTGCGAGCGGTACCACATTGACGCGCAATTCAAGCGTGGTGGTTGGCTCTGGACCGCGGCGACAGAGGTACAGCGAGGTGCCTGGACGCCGGTCGTCGAATTGTGCGAGAGCCTGGGCGTCTCTCCTTTCGAGCAACTCTCGGCTGCGGAGATCGCACGCCGTACCGGTTCGCCCGTCCATCTTGAAGGCGTCTTTGAGGCCAGTGCCGCCACGGTGCATCCTGGCTACCTCGTGCGGGGTCTTGTGCGAGCAGCGCAGCAGTTGGGTGTCCGTATCTATGAACGCAGCCCGATGATCGAGCTTGATCGCCGGCGGCCGGCCGTGATTCGCACACCGAATGGCGCGCTGACAGCCGATGTTGTCGTTTTGGCGGTCAACGCCCACGCTGCGGGTATGCGGGAGTTGCATCGCAAGATCGTGGCGATCTCGAGCGACATGGTCTCGACGCCACCGATTGTTGATCGCCTCGAGGAGATTGGTTGGACGGGCGGCGAGTCGATCTCGGACTCGCAGCTGCAGGTCCACTACTACCGCACGACCGAAGACGGCCGGATCGCGTTCGGCAAGGGCGGGTGGGGCATTGCTCTGGGCGCGCGCATGGGAGCGAGTTTCGATCGCGATGCGAGTCGCGCTGCGGATGTCACACTCGACTTCCGCCGGCTCTATCCAGCGCTTGCGGATGTGCCGATTACCCATGACTGGAGTGGCCCTATCGATCGGTCGCCTTCGGGAATTCCAATGTTTGGCAACCTCGGAGGTCGTCCTCACATTCTCTACGGCGCTGGCTTCTCTGGCAATGGTGTTGGCCCGACGCGTCTCGGCGGGCGAATCCTCGCCGACTTGGTGCTGGGCGAGACGGATGGATTTGCCGGTAGCGCGCTCGTCAACGGCAAGCCCGGAAGTTTTCCGCCCGATCCGATCCGTTACGTCGGCGCCCACGTGGTGCGCACCGGCGTCGCCTCAAAGGAGCGTGCCGAGGCGGCAGGCAAGGATCCAAGTCGGTTCGCTACGGCGTTGGCACGGCTCGCACCAGCCGGCATGATTCCGAAGAAAGACGCGGACAGCAACCACTAACGGTGTCGTTAGTCACCAATGGTGGCGACAGCACGAGTCGATAGCTCGCTCGCCTTGGCGACAAGCGTCGCCTCGACCCGATTGTCGTGAAACGTGGGGGAGCCACCCATATCGGCGTCTCTCACGGGCGTCGTGGCGTTGACGTTGTTTCCGCCGACGTCCTTGGCCCAATAGACCTTGTACGACCATGCGACACCGCGGCGTGCACCCGGATGGATCGCCGCTGCCACACGGAAGGCGCCACGGTCGTTGGCGACCTCGACAAGATCGCCATCCTCGATACCGCGTTCTGCGGCGTCGTCGGCATGGAGAAAGAGCGTCGGCTCGCCGGTCAGCTTGAGGTGACGCGGCAGGTCGGCAAAGGTCGAGTTGAGGAAAAAACGCTGGGCCGGAGAGATCAAGACGAGTGGGAAACGCTTGGCGAGCTCTTCGTCGGCGATCTCGAACGGTGGGGTGTACCCAGGAATCGGATCGAGGCCCTGCTCGGCGAGCTCGGGCACGGTGATGTGGAGCTTGCCATCGCGGGTCGGAAACCCGCCGTGCGCATGTGGCGTCGCCCCACGGAAGTCATCGACGCGGGCGTAGCCCGTCTGCGAGAGCGACTCAAACGTGATGCCACGCGCGCGGGCGACATCGGTGTCGATAAATTGCCGCACCAAGTCCTCGTCGGAATCGTGCAGGCGGGGATGGTCCAAGCCAAGTGCGGTGGCAAGACGGCGGAAGATCTCGGTATTCGGCAGGCAGTCGCCGATCGGTTCAATCGCCGGCAGATTGAGCGTCAGGTAGTGATGTCCATAAGAGGCATGGATATCAAGGTGCTCTGTCTGCATCGTGGCAGGCAGCAGCACGTCGGCAAACATCGCCGTATCGGTCATCCGCTGTTCGAGCACCGTTAGGTGTAGGTCGTCGCGACGGAAGCCTCGTTGGGCGCGAACCTGGTCGGGCACGGTGGCAGCCGGGTTCGTGTTCCAGACCACGAGGCTGTGCACCTCAGGTGTCTGCGTCGTGTCCGTGAGCGCCTCAGCCAGCCGCGACATGTTGATCGTGCGTACGGTGGGCAGCGGGAGCCCATCCGGCTCTTCGAGGTCGACGGTGATGGCATCGAAGCGCCCGGCAGTCTCTGGCAATACGCCGCCGCCGACCAGTCGAAAATCGCCGAGGATGGAACCGAGGACGACGATCGAACGATACGCAGCACCGGCACCACCGT
This sequence comes from Actinomycetota bacterium, assembly GCA_947481755.1. Lineage (GTDB taxonomy): Bacteria > Actinomycetota > Thermoleophilia > Gaiellales > F1-60-MAGs149 > F1-60-MAGs149. The sequence goes on from CANKHS010000081.1 coordinate 4,080, forward strand.
GACGCTGCAGGCCAAGGCCCATACGGATAGCGGTTGGGCGCGTCGTCACCATTCGCTGTGCAAGCGCCCGCACGACAGAGACATCGATGCCACAGATCTGGGCGGCGCGTTCTGCAGACCATTCGGACAGCCGCTCGCGTAACTCGGGCCAGCCGACGGTGGACTCTGCGAGCCACTCTTCATCTGCAGCTCCCGCGGCAACGATCTCGGCCATCAGCCCCATCGCCAAGGCTCCGTCGGTGCCGGGCATGAGTTGGATGTGTTCATCGCATCGGAGCGCCGTGTCCGTCGGCAACGGATCGATTGCGACGACATGGGCGCCGGCCTGTTGGGCAGCGTGGATGAAGTGCCACTGGTGCATGTTCGACGAGAGCAGATTGGCGCCCCAGACGAGAATCAGGCGCGCGTGGATAAAGTCCTCTGGGTCGGTGCCGACAGGACGATGCATCGTGGCCTTCATCGCCGCGGTCGCAGCGCCCGTGCAGATCGTCGTGCCAAGGCGTGTGGCGCCAAGGTGCTTGAACAGGCGTTGTCCCAGCGACCACCCCTGCACGGCGCCGAGCGTGCCGGCGTAGTAGTACGGCAGCACAGCCTCTGCTCCGTGGCGATCGATCGCGGTTTGGATGCCGGTAGCCGCAAGCCCAATCGCCTCATCCCAGTCGATTGCCTGGAACGCACCGTCGCCCTTCTCGCCGACACGGCGCATAGGGGTCGTCAGTCGGTCGGGGGCGTAGACGGCATCGAGGTAGTGGTTGACCTTGCCACACAACGAACCGCGGGTGTACGGATGGTCCTTCCGGCCGCGCATGCGGACGGCCTTGCCGTCCACAACCTCAATCTGCCATGCGCACGTATCCGGGCAGTCGAGGGGACAGGCGCCGTTGACAATGTGGCTCATGCCGCGAGTGTACGCGATCTAGCGCCTGTCAGGGCATGAATTCAGCGGGCGTGGAAGCGTTGAGCCGCGGCAATCAGGTCGCGAAAGAGCGCCTGTTGCTCCGGTTCGTGCATTTTCTCCGGATGCCATTGCACGCCGATGACGGGCCACTCGGCCGGGCCTTCGAGCGCCTCGATCACCACGCCAATCTGAGCCGTCGCGGTGAGTGTTCCGGCATCGACGACCGCTTGATGGTGGATCGAGTTGACGGGAAACGTTGTTGTCCCCATCACCTCTGCGATCCTGGACTGTGCTGCGAGCTCAATTGGGTGTCGCGACTCCATTAGGGCCTGTGGATTCTTCGGAATCAGAGGATGGCCGTGGTGGTCCTCAAGGTCTTGCAGCATCGTGCCTCCGCTGGCGACTGCGAGGGTCTGCATGCCCCGGCAAATGCCGAGCACGGGCAATCTGCGTGCCGCGGCCTCGCGTGCGAGAGCGAGCTCCCAGAGATCGGCCCCAGCGTTGGGATCTTCGAGTGTGACCGCAGCGGACTCGCCGTAGTGCTGGGGATCCAAATCGCCGCCGCCTGTCAGGACCAGGCCATCAAGCAGGTCGAGCAGGTCGATCGGGTCGTCACCATGCGGAATGATCAGCGGCTGGCCACCTGCGGCCTGAACACAGTTTGTATAGGCAGGATCGAGCGTGTACAGATCTGTCTGGTCGCCGAGGGGCGTGGCAAGCGAACGCCGATACGCCGTTAGGCCAATCACGGGGCGAGTCATGACGGCAGCCTACCGATCAGCCAAGCGGCCACGGGAGGTCGGGCATATGGGCCTGCCAGACCTCCGCGAGCGAGCCGTTGTCGATGATCCTCCCGAGGGCGCCATCGAGAGCGTTGAGGAGGTCGTTGTCTCCTCGGCGAACAGCGATGCCCCACTGGTTGCGGGTTTCGATGGTGAAGGCCAGTCGCAGCTCAGGGTCTCCATCGAGCGGCACCATCACAACATCGTCATCCACAAACCCGTCGATCTCGCCCGAGCGAGTCGCCGCAATCATGTCGCCAAAGACATCGTTCGTCGCGCCATCAAAGGCAACCGGAATCACTCCCGGAAACGTCTCGGTCAGCGTCATGTTGGTACTCGCGGCAATAGCACCGATGCGGAGGCCGGCGCACTCCAA